>JAUNPM010000263.1 GCA_030536675.1 Clostridia bacterium
TACGATTATGATGATGACGATTTTGAAGATTATGAATACGAAGACGAGGACTACGACTTCGATGATTATGATGAAGATGAGGTAAATACCGAAAACGAATAATTAATTATGGGACTGTAAATCAACGGAGCTTATGCAGATTGCTGTTGATGACAGTCCTGTTTTTAAAGGAGGACATTTATGCTATTTAAAAAGATATTGACGGGAACAATGGCAGCTGTAATGCTTATGGGCAGTATGGGAGTAAGTGCATCGGCAGATGAAAATGAGGTTAAGATTTTTATAGTAGGTGATTCAACTGCCTGTATTTACGGAAGTGATGACAATTATGCAGTTCCAAGAGCAGGCTGGGGTATGTATCTGGGAAATTACATAAAGGGTGCGGAGGTCGTTGACCTTGCAAAATCAGGCAGAAGCTCTAAAAGCCTTACAGCTGAAGAGGAATATCAAACCTTGTTAAATGAAATGGGTGAAGGGGATTATCTTCTTATACAATTCGGTCACAATGACGCAAAGAAATCTTCCGAAGAGGATCTGAACACAAGATATACGGATCCCGAGGGTGACAAGGATACTGATGGCTCTTTTAAAAATTCACTTTATAACAATTATGTTAAAAAAGCAGAGGAAAAGGGCGCAACACCTATACTTATTACACCTATTTCAAGGCGTTCATTTGATGAGAACGGCAATGTAAACGACACTCACGGCTTGTATGACGATGCTGTGAGAGAGCTGGCGGAGGAATTAAACATTTCCTGTGTTGATGCAACAAGCATTACAGCAGACCTGTACAATGAAACGGGTCTTGAGGGAACTGCCGCTTTTCACGCAATATATAAGGATGTGACAAAGGGTGATAAGGGACACGACAACACTCATCTCAATCACTACGGAGCAAATGTTGTTGCCTATAACATAGCAAAGGAGCTTAAGAATATTGCGGGCATAGGCGAATACACGGTATTCAGCGGAAGCGACGCAAATTATATTACAAGAGCCGATTTTACTTACGGAATTGTAAGGATAATAGGCGGAGAATATACAGAAGCCGATGAAACGGGCTTTGACGATGTTTTGGCAAGCGACGCAGCCGCAGCTGCAATTTCAACTGCTAAAAAGCTGGGCATAGTAACAGGTGATGAAAATGGCAATTTTAATCCCGATAATGTGATCAATTTGCAGGAAATGTGCACAATAACGGCAAGAGCACTTAAGTATGCAGGCACGGAGCTTAATGAAGATGAAAGCGCCTTGGAGAGCCTTTCAAAGTCAGAGAGCATAAAGCCTTATGCAAAGGGAAGTATTGCGGGACTTATTAATTTGTGGGGAGATGTTATCCCGTCTTATGCAAACCCGAGAGTTTTAATGACAAAGGGTGATGCATATACAATATACAGCCTTTTATATGATGAAATAAATGTTGCCGATGAAAATGCCGTGGCACAGTCTATTGATGAAATTGAAAAGGTTGAATAATAAATAATAATAAAAATACTGAATAATATTTTCGGGCACAGGTCATAGACCTGTGCCACAGACTGTCAAAAAAACTAAACTTTTTAAGAAAAATTGAATTTCTTGCGACACCGTAATTTAAAAAGCGTCGCAGACTTTAATCCACAGGTCGGGCTTTGCCCGACCGAGGCTGGTCGCAAAACCTTGTTTTGCTGCTCGCCCAAGCAACCGAGGACGGAGACTAGTTTGTGTACTTGCATAGCAAGAACGCAAACTACACGGCTGGTCTCCACCTTAGCATACTGCAAGAAATGCTTGCATAGCAAACATTTCTTGCAAGCGTGTCGATTTTATCGACACGCAGAAGCACAGGTCATAGTCCTGTGCTTTGATTTTTATAAGGGTTAAAAATTTTGTGAGTTTATTTAATGCCGAAGGGGAGTGCTACTTGATTATGGATCTGTATGTAATGAGTAAGGATACGGTGGTTGCCGAATATATAAACAACAGCTTAAAAATTTTAAATAAGCGGCTTTGTCCAATGTATCTGCTGTATAACGGAGATCTGACAGGGTGGCTTGAAACAAGAGCAATTGATTCTCACAGGGCAAACTCACGTTTACTTAAAAAGGCGCTCAGATTAAGGGAAAGAGATGACATAAGCACCGTGGTGTTTGTAAACGGAGCTACAATAACGGATAATTACTGGGTAAAGGAAAGGGACAGCAATTTAAAATATGATGATGTTGTTTTTAATAAGGATTATTTTTCAAAGCTGGCATTATGGGGGAATTATGACAGCTTTAACAGAGCGTCCAAATTAAAAGACAAAAGAACTCCCGAGCTTACAAACACGGGAAGTTTTGAAAAATGCTGGAAGCTCAGGGACGGGCAATGGTGGATGCTTAAAAAGGCAAACCACAGTGAATTGTTTTCGGAGCTTTTTGTTTACGAACTGGGTGTGAGATTAAATTTTAATATGGCTGAATATAAAAGAGGCAAGTGCTGTATAATGACAAAGGATTTTACGGAGGGTGCA
>JAUNPM010000011.1 GCA_030536675.1 Clostridia bacterium
TAAATGAGTTTATTAAAAAAAGTATTTGGCTCTTACAGCGACAAGGAAATTAAAAAAATAATGCCTATTGTTAATAAAATTAATTCCCTTGAGCCTGATATGGAGGCTTTAAGCGATGATGAGCTTAGAGCCAAAACCGATGAATTTAAGGCAAGACTTAATGACGGGGCAAGCCTTGACGATATTCTTCCCGAGGCATTCGCTGTTGTAAGAGAAGCGTCAAAGAGAGTACTTGGTTTACGTCATTTTGATGTTCAGCTTATAGGCGGTATAGTTCTTCATCAGGGACGTATTGCGGAAATGAAAACAGGTGAAGGTAAAACGCTTGTATCTACCTGTCCCGCTTATCTTAATGCGCTTGCAGGCAAGGGCGTGCATATTGTTACCGTAAACGAATATCTTGCAAAAAGAGATGCGGAAGAAATGGGGAAGGTGCATCAATTTTTGGGACTTAGCGTAGGCGTTATACTTCACGACCTTGAAAAAGCTGAAAGACAGGCTGCTTATAACTGTGACATAACTTATGCGACAAACAATGAATTGGGTTTTGATTATCTGAGAGATAATATGGTTGTTTATGAAAGAGATCTTGTGCAGAGAGGTCTTCCGTTTACAATAATTGATGAGGTGGACTCAATTCTTATTGATGAGGCGAGAACTCCTCTTATTATATCAGGTCAGTCAGACAAGTCAACAAAGCTTTATGAGCTTGCGGATATGTTTGTAAAGACACTTACAAAGGGTAGAATTTTAAATGAAGAAGAGGCAATGAATCCTCTTGTAAGAGAAGAGCTTCAGGAAGAGGGCGATTTTGTAGTTGATGAAAAGGGGAAAACTTCAACTCTTACTCAGGAGGGTGTCCAGAAAGCCGAGAAATTCTTTAATGTTGAAAACCTTTCAGATCCTGAAAATATGGCTTTGCAGCATCATATTAACAATGCCTTAAAGGCTAATTACAATATGTTCAAGGATAAGGACTATGTAACGGAAAATGACAAGGGAGAGCCTGAAATCGTAATTGTAGATACATTTACGGGAAGAATGATGCCGGGACGTAGATATTCAGACGGACTTCATCAGGCAATTGAGGCTAAGGAGCATCTTGAAGTAAAAAGAGAAAGCAAAACTCTTGCTACTATCACCTTCCAGAATTTCTTTAATAAATATGAAAAGAAGTCAGGTATGACAGGTACCGCACAGACGGAAGAAGCAGAATTCAGAGCTATATATGCTATGGACGTTGTTTGTATACCGACAAATATGCCTGTTATAAGAAAAGACTTAAATGATGTTGTTTATCAAACAGAAGCTGCTAAGTTCAGAGCTGTTGTAAAGGAAGTTGTTGAATCTCACGAAAAGGGTCAGCCTGTGCTTGTAGGTACTGTAAATATTGAAATTTCAGAGCTTTTGGGCTCAATGCTTAAGAGAGAGGGAGTTAAGTGTGAGGTCCTCAATGCAAAAAATCACAGACGTGAGGCTGAAATAGTAGCTAAAGCAGGTGAAAAGGGTGCCGTTACAATTGCCACAAATATGGCAGGTAGAGGTACAGATATTAAACTTGGCGAAGGTGTTGTAGAGCTTGGGGGTCTTAAGATCATAGGTACGGAAAGACACGAATCAAGACGTATCGATAACCAGTTAAGAGGTCGTTCAGGACGTCAGGGCGATCCCGGTGAATCTAAGTTTTATTTATCTCTTGAAGATGATCTTTTAAGACTCTTTGGTTCAGAGAGAACTGCGGAAATGATCAAAAAGCTTGGTCTTCCGGAAGATGAACCTATTGAGGCTAAGATGCTTACAAAGTCTATTGAAAACGCTCAGAAGAAGGTTGAGGGAAATAACTTCTCAGCAAGAAAGAGATTGTTGGATTATGATAAGGTAAATAATGAGCAGAGAGAAATTATATATGCTCAAAGAAAAGAAGTTCTTTTGGGAGCAGACCTTAAAGATAAGATATTGAATATGGTCAAGGCAGTAATAGAGAGATGTGCGGATAAAGTGTGTCTTAATGATGATGATCCTACAGATTGGGATATGACGGAATTTAATGAACTTATAAGACCGTATTTAGGACTTGAAAAAATGTATGTTTTAAGTGATGAGGACATACAGACTATTACAAAGGAAAAGCTTGTTGAAAGAGTATATATAGACGCTATTGCAAAATATGACGCAAAAGAAGCCGAATACGGCAGTGAAATGATGAGAGAGCTTGAAAGAGTTATCACTCTTAAAGTTGTAGATACAAAGTGGATGGATCATATTGATGATATGGATCAGATGCGTCAGGGTATTATGCTCAGAGCTCTTGCACAGAGAGATCCTCTTATTGAATATCAGTTTGTAAGTTATGATATGTTTGAAGAGCTTTCAAACAATATACAAAATGATATTGTAAAGACTTTATTCCATATAAGAATAGTTACTCCTGAACAGAGTCTTGAAAGAGAACAGGTTGCAAAGCCTACTTCCACAAATATGGATGAAAGTACCGGAGGCACTACAAGGGTTAGAAAAGAACCTAAAGTAGGAAGAAATGACCCTTGTCCATGCGGAAGCGGCAAAAAGTATAAACAGTGCTGCGGGAAATTTGAGTAGAGTTAATTAACTAATCAGTGATTACTAAAAAGGCTGGTGCAGAACAATATGCAGCAGCCTTTTAAAGTTATTTTTTGATAAGTATAAATTGTTTTAAAAGTTTTGTTACTGAAGTTTTGGCAGGCATAAAATGTCCGTATATTTAAAATATATATTTGAAAGGTGATTGTATGATATTTGAATTAGACCAAATGGCAACGGAACTGGCGTCTTATGATGAAAGTCTTAAAGGGCTTAACAGCTCACTTAATATAGAGGAAGCAAGGGAAAAGGTCAGTGAGCTTGAAGAAACCGCAGGTGATCCCGATTTCTGGAATGATATGGAGAAGGCTCAGAAAATATTGCAGCAGACAAAACAGCTTAAAAATAAAATAGAAGGTTATGAAAAACTTAAGTCTGATTATGAGGATTTAATGACTCTTATTGAAATGGGAAATGAAATGGACGATGAGTCTGTTGTTGATGAAGCAAAGGAAATGAGAACAAAGTTTGAAGAAGAATTTGAACACTTGAGAATATCAACTCTTTTGACGGGACAGTATGACCATTGTAACGCAATTGTTACTCTTCATTCAGGAGCAGGCGGAACAGAAGCCTGTGATTGGGTTTCAATGCTTTACAGAATGTATAGTAAATGGGTTGAAAAACAGGGCTTTGGCTTTGAGCTTATGGATTATCAGGACGGTGATGAGGCGGGTATTAAATCTGTGACATTTATGGTTGAAGGTGAAAATGCCTATGGTTATTTAAAGGGTGAAAAGGGAATACACAGGCTTGTAAGAATATCTCCCTTTGACTCAAGCGGAAGACGTCACACATCATTTGCAAGCTGTGATGTAATGCCTGAAATCGATGAAGATATTGAAGTTGAAATAAATCCCGATGATTTAAGAATCGATACTTACAGAGCAAGCGGTGCAGGTGGTCAGCACGTAAACAAAACTTCATCAGCAATAAGAATAACTCACATTCCCACAAATACAGTGGTACAGTGTCAGAATGAAAGAAGTCAGTTCCAAAATAAGGATATGGCTATGAAAATGTTAAAAGCTAAGCTCTATGAAATTAAGCTGAAAGAACAGGGTGAAATGCTTGAAGGAATAAGAGGAGAAGTTAAGGATATTGCTTGGGGAAGTCAGATAAGAAGTTATGTTTTTCACCCTTATAATATGATAAAAGATCACAGAACAGGAGCTGAAACGGGAAATGTACAGCCTGTAATGGACGGAAATTTAGATCTTTATATTAATGCATATCTGAAATGGATCAATGAGTAATCGGAGGTATTTATATGAGCAGAGTTATGCTTTTTGACGGACTTGAAGAATGCATTTCTCTTTGCGAAAAGCTTTCAAGCCTTGATGTTATAATCGATGTTTATGGTGAATATGAAAGTATTAAAGAAACGTATCCAAATAAAAACAATATTCATATTCATATTACGGAGCTTGATGCAGATATTATAAGGCTTGAATATGAGAGGCTGGAGCCTGATGTTGTTGTTGACGGTGCTCATATTGCAGATGTAAGTGTACACGAAATAATAAAGGAAACGGTTCCTAATAAGAAATATATAAGGCTCAGAGAGGAAAGAGAAAAGCTTGACGTTGCCTATTGTGACAATATGAGTGATGTTGTGGCTATGGTAAACAGAACAAGAAGCAATATATATTTTACAACGGGGGATATGGGACTTGAAGGCATATCCGCCGTAGTTGACAGCAGAAAACGAGTATATATAGACCTGCCTAAGGGAAACGTGTTTTTAAGGCGTGCTGCCGCAAGCGGTATAAGTGTAAGCAGAATAAATGATATATTTGATTATACGGAAGAGGAGCTTATTGGTATAATAAAAGATAATGGGATCAAATATATTGTTGTAAGGGAAGATGAAAGCCGTGCAAGGATCAAAATGATGTATTCTGCGGCAAAAAAGACAAATATAATAATGATAGTATTAAGACCTGAAGAGGACTGCTTTACGGTTGATGAGGTAATAACAAAAATCAAGTCTATTGATACAGTCAAACAGGTCTATATTATCGGTACAGGTGCGGGAAATCCAAAAAATATGACTGTTGAGGCCTGCGAAGCTATTGAAAAGTGCGAAGTTGTTATAGGAAGCGAGGAATTAATAAAACTTCTCGGTATTAAAGATAAGGAGTTCCATTTTGCTCAAAAGACGGAGGATATTAAGGAATTTATTAATTCACATTTTTACAGCAGACTTGCAGTCGTTACTCAGGGTGATGTGTGTCTGTTAAATGGAATTGCTGAATTTACAAGGGAAATGAAAGGCTATAATGTTATAGTTGTGCAGGGTGTGTCATCTATTGCATATCTTGCCGCAAGACTTGGCATTGACTGGATAAATTGTGTTACAGTAGACAGCACAAAGGATAATGTACTTAAGGCTGTGGCTGAAAACAGAGGAGTATTTGTGTTTACGGACGGAAATACAAATACGGTGCTTAAAATGCTTAATGACAACGGTTTTGAAAATGTTGCCGTGTGTATAGCAGAAAGGCTCTCTTTGTCTGATGAAAAAATAACAACAGGCTATGTTTATGAGCTTGCTGACGGTAAATATGACGCTCTTACGGTAATGTATTTTGAAAATCCAAAATACGGCAAGGCAAGCAGTATATTAAAAGAGGACAGTATTATAACCGGGAATATGCACATACTCAACAGGAACATAAGAGCTGTGGTTATGAGAGATATGGATCTCAGAGCAAATGAAGTGGTCTATGATATAGGTGCAGGCTGCGGCGCAATGGCTGTGGAAATGGCTCTTATTTCAAACAGGAGCAGAATTTATGCAATGGATAAAAGTGAGCTTGCCGTGGATCTTATTGAAAGAAACTGTTCCCTTTATACAGTGAACAATGTGAGAGCTATTTTAGGCGATGCAATGGAAATTACGGGAAGTCTGCCTAAGCCTGATGCTGTGCTTATTGAGGGCTATGACGGAAATGTAATCGATTTGGTTAAATGCATAGGAAGACTTAATGAAATAAGACTTGTTGTCGTTACAAGAGGTTTTGACAATGCTTATAAACTTATGGAGCTTATGCATAAGAATTATTTTGAAAATATTGAAATCAAGCAAATAAGCGTAAATGAAGGGGAGAATTACGGAAACGGCACTAATATGGAGCATAAGGACACTTGCTTTATTATAAAGGGGACAGGCGAGATAACGGGGTAAACGGAATAAACGATGAATAGTTAAACCGACAGCTGCAATGAAAGTCAGCTGTCGGTTTTGATTTATTTTGAGGTAAGTATTAATGAGTTTGATGTTTTGCTTATATTTCCGAATGCTGCAAGAGAGTCAAATGCAACAAACATTCTGCCGTCACCATTTACGGATTTACTGTAGCTTGTGTTTGATCCGCATAAAACATTTATGGACGTAGGTACGGCAACATAAGCGATTTTACCGTCGGGATATGAAACAACAGTTTCAGGGTTAGAGGGTTTATTTGGATTTTTAGTTATTTTTACAAGAGAAGAATTTGTTCCTTGTGTAAATGATACGTCAAATCCGTATTTATTTAAATCATTGCAGAGAACATAGAACTCTCCGCCGTAAGCATAAAGCTGTATGGGATATCCGTTTATTTCAGCTTTTATTGAGGAATAGGAAACGTAGCCCTTGCACACAACGGTGTAAGATGCTGATTTATAGCCGTTAGTAACAGTAATAACGGCAGTGCCTATACCTTTTGCTGTTACCTGTCCCGTTGAACTGTTTACATAAGCTATGCTGCTGTTGCTTGAGGACCATTTTAAAGCTGCATTTTGGTTGTTTGAAACAGCACTTGCAGTGAATGTTTCTCCTACAGTCATTTGAGGCATTGTGTGCATCAAATAAACGTTGTTTCTGTTGGGATCGGGTGTTGTTTTGGCTGTTTGAGATGATTGGGACGAACTGCTGCTGTATGGACAAATGCCGTTAGGGTGAAGATGTGCAGGGTGACCGCCGCAGTGATAGTGGTATGAACCAAGTCCGCTTGCGTTTTTATAGTCGTGGTGACCGCCGCTGCTGTCAGTTCTTCCCGAATGTCCGTAGACAGATGAAGTGCACATAAAAAGTGCCATTACCAGAGAAATAATTTTTTTTGCTTTCATTGTAAAAACCTCCTTTGTTTTGTATATATTAATAATAAATCATATAATGGTAGTATTTCAATATATACTGATTGACAAATTTCGACGTGGTTTTGTATACAATAATACTAACCGTATATAATATCATTTAATAATTATTTGCAAAGAAGATCATATTTGGGAAATTAATGGAAACAAAGCAAACAAAAAGACTTTAAATACAGCCTTAAGCCTATTTAAAGTCTTTTGTTTAAAGGATATTGTTATTAAATTTTATAATTTTTTCTATTGGTAATCGCAAACGTCGATCCAGCGTAAGAGAAATTCCCTTTCTTCTTCGTTGCCCTTAACTGACTGAGATGCAGCTACAATAGGCAGCCATTGCTGTACATACTGTTTAGCAGTGTCACTCTTTTGGCAGAACATATTCATATACATTTCCGCTGCTTCCGTATCGCCTTCAAGTGAGAAAAGAAGGTATGTTCTGGCTGCGTCTGCACTGGCATTGCCCTGTGTTGCGTGTGACCAGTCAAGTATATAATAATCTCCTGCGGGAGTTATGATTATATTACTTGGGTTAAAGTCACCGTGGCAAACTTTGTTATGCTTAGGCATACTTTCAAGTCTTGTGTGAAGATCATATCTTGTAGTGGCGTCTAAATTTGTTGCGCTTATTTTTCTGTTCATTTTATCTTTTAATTTATTTAAAAGAGGAGAACGCTTTGAATGTATTTCCATTTGAATATCAACAAATTTTTCCATATACATTCCAAGATTTTCTCTGTCGTTTTTTATAATTTCGGCAAGAGTTTTGCCCTCAATATAGTCAATTACTATTGACCATTTGCCGTCCTTTTTTGTAACCTCTTCAAGCTGAGGTATTCTTAAGCCTGTTTCTTCAACTCTTGCCTGATTAAGAGCTTCGTTTAATATATCTGATTTTGAAAATTCAGCGTCAAATTCCTTAACTACATAGTTGCCTGATTTATATATTTTTTTATGTGGTCTTTCGGCTAAGATCTTGTCAATTTGCATATAAATGCCTCCTTTTATAAAACTTAATTTCCGTAATATGCTTTAAGATACATTTCTTTAATTTCTTTCATTAAAGGATAACGTGGGTTTGCACCTGTACACTGGTCATCAAATGCCTGCTCCACCATATCGTCAAGGGTATCAAGGAAGTATTTTTCATCTACGCCGTAATCTTTAATAGTCTTTTTGATACCGACTTTATCCTTTAATTCTTCAATGGCAGTTATAAAGTTTTCAAGAGTTTCCTCGTTTGTCTTTCCTGTAATACCGCAGAAATTAGCACATTCAACATATCTTTCAAGAGTATGAGGGTATTCATACTGTGGGAAGGTACCCATTTTAGGAGGCACGGGATTTGCGTTAAATCTCATAACTTCCGTAATGAGAAGTGCGTTAGCAACACCGTGAGGCAGGTGGTGGAAAGCACCCAGCTTATGTGCCATAGAGTGGCATACACCTAAGAATGCGTTTGCAAATGCCATACCTGCAAGTGTGGAAGCATTTGCCATTTCTTCTCTTGCTTTCATATCCTTGCCGCCGTTTTCATAAGCTGACGGAAGATACTTAAATATAAGTTTCATAGCTTTTAATGCAAGACCGTCTGTGTAGTCTGTTGCCATAATTGAAGCATATGCTTCAAGGGCATGGGTCAATGCGTCAATACCGCTTGCGCTTGTAAGTCCCTTTGGCTGATCTTTCATATTATCTGCATCTATAATTGCCATATTAGGAAGAAGTTCGTAATCTGCAAGAGGATATTTGGTTCCTGTCTTTTCGTCTGTAATAACTGCGAAAGGAGTAACTTCGGAACCTGTACCTGATGATGTTGGAACTGCTACGAAATATGCCTTTTCTCCCATTTTAGGGAATGTGTAAATTCTTTTTCTTATATCCTGAAATCTCATTGCCATATCAAGGAAATCAGCTTCCGGATGCTCATAGAGAACCCACATAATCTTGCCTGCGTCCATAGCGGAACCGCCGCCCAGAGCAATAATAACATCGGGTTCAAAAGCTCTCATAGCCTCTGCACCTGCCTTTGCACAAGCAAGGTTTGGATCGGGAGCTACGTCATAGAAACAAGTATATACAATACCCATTTCATCAAGTTTGTCTGTAATAGGTTTTGTGTAACCGTTTTTATAAAGGAAGGTGTCTGTAACGATGAATGCTTTCTTTTTATGCATTACAGTACCCAGCTCATCAAGAGCTACAGGTAAACAGCCTTTCTTAAAGTATACTTTTTCGGGTGCTCTGAACCAAAGCATATTTTCTCTCCTCTCTGCTACAGTTTTGATATTTAACAAATGCTTTATGCCTACGTTTTCTGATACGGAGTTGCCGCCCCATGAACCGCAGCCCAAAGTAAGAGAAGGAGTAAGTTTAAAGTTGTATAAGTCGCCTATGCCGCCGTGAGAAGAAGGAGTATTTACAAGAATACGGCAGGTTTTCATTGCCGCTGCGTGTTTAGCCATTTTCTCGGTTTCGGCGGTGTTTATATAAAGTGATGATGTGTGACCGTAGCCGCCGTCTGCAACAAGCTGTTTAGCCTTTTCAAGGGCTTCGTCAAAATCTGCTGCTTTATACATTGCAAGAACGGGAGAAAGCTTCTCGTGAGCAAATTCTTCGGAAATGTCAACGGATTCCACTTCACCTATTAATATTTTTGCGTTTTCAGGAACATCAACACCTGAAAGCTTTGCAATTGTGTAAGCGCTTTGACCAACGATCTTGGCATTTAAGGCACCGTTAATAATAATTGTTTTTCTTACTTTGTCAAGTTCGTCGTCTTTTAAGAAGTAGCAGCCTCTGCGCATAAATTCGGACTTAACTTCATCGTAAATATCGCCTACAACAGTAACTGACTGCTCTGATGCACAAATCATACCGTTGTCAAATGTTTTTGAATGAATGATTGAGTTTACGGCAAGTGTAACATCGGCAGTTTCATCAATAATAACGGGAGTGTTTCCTGCGCCTACGCCTAAAGCGGGCTTGCCTGATGAATATGCTGACTTGACCATACCGGGACCGCCTGTAGCAAGAATTATATCGGCATTTTTCATAACCTCGTTTGTAAGCTCAAGTGAAGGTACGTCTATCCAGCCTATTATTCCCTCGGGAGCTCCTGCTTTAACGGCTGCTTCAAGGACAACCTTAGCTGCTGCTATTGTACAAGCCTTTGCTCTTGGGTGTGGGCTTATAATAATTGCGTTTCTTGTCTTAAGAGAAATAAGGGTTTTAAATATTGCAGTTGATGTTGGATTTGTGGTAGGTATAACTGCGGCTATAAGACCGATAGGTTCTGCAATCTTCTTTATGCCGTATGCTTTGTCTTCTTCTATAACACCGCAGGTCTTTGAATGTCTGTAGGCATTATATATATATTCGGAAGCATAGTGATTTTTAATAACCTTGTCTTCTACTATACCCATACCTGTTTCTTCAACAGCCATTTTTGCAAGAGGTATTCTCATTTTATTTGCTGCAATGGCAGCTTCAAAAAATATTTTGTCTACTTGCTCTTGAGTGTAAGTGGAGAATATCTCCTGAGCTTTTTTCATTTCTTTCATTTTGGCTAAAAGGGCATCAACATTGTCAATGACAGGTGTGGTTACTGTTTTTGTTTCCATTGAAATCTTCCTTTCTTTATTGAATAATACTCTCGGTGCGAGATATTGTTTGCAATTTTAATTGAAAGATAATAATTTAACGAAGTTTGTTAATTAATTATCAATCTCATATTTATAGTATATCATATTTTTTTTTAATTGCAAGTGTTATTTTTGAATACATTAAACAATTATAAATGTGTTTTGTTAAAATTGCAAGCACGCAAATGTATAAATATATTAAAAAATCATTATATTTTAATAAACATAAATTACTTAAAATCTAATTTGCGTAAATAATGTTAGAATATTTCGTAAGCAAAATTGAATTATTTGTTAAAAATTACCGTTTTTTACAAAATAACATATTTTATTTTACTTTTGAAAATGTAACTAAACTGTAAATATTAATTCATTGTATTCACCTCCCTTTTATGTTATAATTTTAGCGGAGAATTATGATATTGATTTATTTGTAAGAACGGAGAAGAGTATAATGAATAAGAGAATGTTGAAAGGTCTTGCAGCCTGTTTGTTGAGTACTTCTGTTATATTTGGCGCTGTGGGCACATCTTTTGCATATGGAGCAGATACCACTGTGCTTTATGAAAAGAAGGAAAAACAGACAATAGCTCAGGGACTTACATATGAAAAGAGTACGAGAATGTATAAGTCAGGCTGGCTTGATGTTTATGTACTAACTGTAGATGCAAGTGAAGAGGATCTTGAGTTTGATGTTATTGAAAGTGTGGATAATTACGGCGCAAAGGCTACTGTTGAAAAGCTGGCAAAGGACAACGGCGTTGTGGCAGCAGTAAACGGTGATTTCTTTGGTTCCGGAACATTAAAGTCCAGTATGGGGCAGGTGGCAGGCGACGGAGATATGATCGCAGTGCAAAACTACTATAACGGCAGTGAAAACAGATATGCAGGATTTTTTATAGATAATTACGGAACGCCTTTTATTGACTATGTAAAATCAAGTATGAGCTTTTACAGTATGAATAATACAAAAACGGAAATGGGAGCAAAAAATAAGGTCACTGATTTTTCAAAACCTGTTTATTTTGACAGGAGAGCAATTACATCTACGGCAACACTTGACGCTTATTTTCAAAATCTTACTAAAATTGTGGTGTCCGAAAGTAAAATAACCTACATTTCATCACCGGGTGAAACCGTTGAAGTGCCTGAAAAGGGATACCTTATTGTAATGAGCAATGCTTCAAGACAAACTGAAATAAGTAAATATTCCGTGGGTATGACTGTTGGATTTTCGGAAAGTGAAAAATTTGTATTCAGAGAAAGCAAGCTTATAAGTGACATTTCAGTAGGAATAAGCGGAGGCGGAGAGCTTTTAAGAAACGGAGAGATCGTAAATAACGGTCTTATAATAGGTGAAAATGTAAACAATCCCAGAACAATGCTCGGTGTAAATCAGGATAAATCCAAAATATACATTGTATGCATTGACGGAAGAAAAAACGGAAAGGGTGCGACCCATGAAGAGGCTGCGACAATAATGAAAGAATACGGAGCCTATGATGCTATTCACTTAGACGGCGGCGGTTCTACAACTATGGCAGTGCAGCTTAAGGGGGAAAATACTCCTTCTGTTGTAAATGTTCCAAGTGAAGGCTCACAGAGAGCCGTAGCAAACGGTGTGGGAATAAAGGTAACAGGTGAGTCGGGAGTTCCTTCAAGGGTAGAGCCTTATGTTGCGGATTCCGATGAAAATATTATGTTTAAGGACTTTGAAAGCAAGATATATGTAAATGTATATGACGGACAACTTGCAGAGCTTCCTGTTGATGTAAGTAAGCTTACCTTTTCATCAAGCCTTGGGGGAACTTGGAATGACAATGCCTTTACCCCTTCCGAAACGGGAACGGGAACAATAACCGTAACATACGGTGATATTTCGGGAGAAATGGAGCTTACGGTATTAAAGGGAGCGGCAGCCTTAAAGGTGGGCGCTGAAAGCTATGCACTTGCAGCGGGAGATAAGACTTTGCTTACGGCACAGGTGGTTAATAAAGACGGTTATACTCTTGATGCTGATGATTCTAAAATAGAGTGGAGTGTAAGCGACGAATCTGTGGGACATATTGAAGACGGTTATTTTGTGGCAGACGGTGACGGTACCTGTGTTGTTACGGGTACCGGATATGATGTTACGTCTAAAATGACAATATCCGTAGGTAAAAAATATGTGGCACTTAACAGCTTTGAAGCGCCCAGAGATATAGTAATGTATTATTATCCCACTGATACGGGAGTTGAAGGTACTGCTGAAATTGACAGTGATGTAAGCTATGACGGTACATCTTCAATGAGGATAGATTATAAGTTTTTGGCTAACCAGACAACGACACAGTCCGTATACGGAAGTCTTGAAAAAAATAACATAGCCTTTCCTACGGGAGTTTCTGATTTTACAATATGGTACAAAGGTGACGGAAGCGACAATTTGTTAAAGGCTGTAATAAATTACGGTCAGGGGCAGTCAACGGATGTTGTTATTGCGGACAATTTAAACGATACACAGTGGAAACAGGCTACGGTTGAATTGCCAAGTGATGTTACGGAGCCTGTTTATCTCAACAAGATATATGTATCTTCATTAAATACTACCGATGAAAATACACAGGGAACAGTATATGTGGATTATCTCACGGCAAGAGCGGCAACAGGTAGCGGAGGAAGCGCAGAATCCACAAGTATGAGTGATTATATGGAGGCAGACCTTGACTCACTTACGGGAGATTATACGGTTGTTACTGCATTTGGTAACACAAGCGGAATAGGAGCCGCAACGGGAAGCAGTCTTTTGGCTAAAATGTCAAATGGTGCAAGAACAATGGCTTTTGTAGGTGAAACAGGTATCAGCAATACTACGGGAGTTGCATCTGTTGTAAATAAAAATACTTATACCACAAATGAAAATGAGGACTTCTCATTTGTTACAGTGGCAGTTTCAAACGGAAGCCTTAAAAGTGCAAATGCCGATCAATGGAGATATTTACAGGACTATTTAAACAGATTAAGCAAAAAGAATATTATAGTTATGATGGATCCTTATGCATGGTCAGGCATAACAGACAGCAGAGAAAGAGAGGCTTTTCACGACGTACTTAAAACAGCGTCAAGAAACAGTGACAAAAACATTGTAGTTCTTTCTTCTGTGGGAGAAACAAATTATGTTGAAATTAAGGACGGAATAAGATATATTAATCTTGCAGGGGTTAAGGCTGCGGATCAGCAGTATATTAAATTTAAGGGAAACAGCGACGAGCTTTATTATGAATTTTGTGATGTTAATTAAAGCGGGGCTGAGTGAGGAATAAAATGGCCGGTGTTTCAAAAGGTGTAATGGCAAAGGATACAATTATATATATGGCGGCAAAGGGAATTGAAGGCATTGTGGGCATAATCACAATGTCTGTAATGACCTATTTGCTTGCCACCCAACAAATGGGATATTATGCGACTGCTAATATTGCCATTACAACAATAGCTATGGTAGCTATACAATGGCTTGTTCAGTCCGTGTTAAGATATATTAATAAATATGACATAGAAGGAAGGCACGAGGAATTTTATTCCACGGTGTTTTATGCTTGGTTAAAGGTAAATGTTGTTGTTACATTAATATGTATTGCTTTGCTTTTAATAATAAAAATCGGTTTTGGTGGCTTTGAGGGAATATTTGCCCTTTTCGGAGCGGCAAATTCGCCTAAAGCAAAGGCTTTTACCCAGGCATATACAAGCGGTGTGTTTATTTGCGGTATACTGTGGTTTATTACATACAACACGGCTCAGCTTATGATCTCAATGCTTGCGGCTGTAAGAGAGGCAAAGCTGAATTTGATTTTGTCAATGATAACGGTTTGCGGCAGACTAGTGTTTATGGTAATATTCTGCAAACTTTGGACAAGTAAAATTGAATGGATATTTTTAAGCTATTTTATTACCGACGCAATTGTTTCGTTAATAGGAATGAAGCGCCTTAAAATACTAAAATATTTAAAAGGTAAGGGAAACAGGGAAATTCTTAATGAGCTTAAGGCATATGGTATGCCATTAATGGGAAATCAGCTTGCAACCTCGGTTTTGAACAAATCCGATATATACATTATTACAATAGTTTTAAGTGCCAATGCATCGGGAATATATCAAACGAATTATTCTCTTATAGCAACAGCCTTTACTCTTTTAAATGCCTCTGTTATGAGAGGCTGTTATCCTACAATATTAAGAGCCTGGTCTGAGGGCAAAAAAGAAGATGTGCAAAGGCTCTTAAATGAGGCTGTCAGAATGTATATGCTTGTGGCTATTCCTGCTGTTGCGGGAGTGTTTGCCGTAAGTCATTCTGCCGCAAGTGCTCTTTTTGAAAGCAAGTATGTGGAAGGGTATACGGTTATGTTTTGGGTGGCTCTTGGTATGATGTTCTTGGGTCTTACAGAGTATTCAATAAAGTATTGGGAGCTTAACTCAAATACAAATGCCATTTTTAAGAGAAGTCTTATAGGCGGGGCAGTAAATGTAATATTAAATCTTATACTTGTGAAAATGACGGGAAGTTATTTCATTGCTTCAGTTACAACATTTATCGGTTTCTTTGTTTATTTTGTTCTTGCAAGATATGGCACGAGAAATCATCTTAAATGGGAAATTGAGCCTAAAAGGTTCATAAAGATACTTGGCTCGGCTCTTGTAATGGTGGCTGTAATAGAGATGCTTAAGACAATTTTGCCTGAAAGCAAAATATGTTTGGCAATATTCATAATTTGTGGTATTATAGTATATGGAGCAATGCTTGTCATAACAGGTGAGGTTAAAGACGAGGTCGCCGTAATAAAAAATAGGATTTTAAAAAAATAAATAACTGCCTTTGTAAAAGGTAAGAAAGGAAGATACAACTAATGAAAAAAAGTATTTGTGTAATCGGCATAGGTTATGTTGGTTTGCCTACTGCTGCAATGTTTGCATCAAAAGGTCACAAGGTCATTGGATATGACCTTAATCAGAAGGCTGTTGACGCACTTAACAAGGGAGAGATCATAATTGAAGAGCCAGGTCTTGGGGATCTTGTTAAAAAGGTGGTTTCAGAGGGAAATCTTGTAGGCAGTACAGAGTGCCCCGTTGGCTGTGATGTTTATATTATTGCAGTGCCGACACCTATTAACGAGGATAAGACTGCTGATATGAGATTTGTTGAGGCTGCTACAAGAGCCATTGTGCCTTGCGTAAGAAAGGGTGCAATTGTTGTCCTTGAGTCAACTTCACCTCCAAGAACAGTACTTGATCTTATGCTTCCTATTCTTAAAGAAACAGGTCTTGAGCTTGGTGAAGAGCTTCTTGTTGCTCACTCTCCCGAAAGGATACTCCCAGGTAAGGTTATAGAGGAATTAAGAACAAACAGCCGTATTGTGGGAGGAATCAACGAGAAATCAAGCCTTGAAGTTAAAAAGGTCTATGAAAGCATTGTTGAGGGTGAAATATTTATTACAACTTCAACTACTGCTGAAATGTGTAAGCTTATGGAAAACACATTCAGAGATGTAAATATTGCTCTTGCAAATGAGCTTGCTAAAATGAGTGAAGAGCTTGGAGTAAATTGCTGGGACGTTATAAGAATGGCAAATCAGCACCCAAGAGTTAATATTTTGCAGCCAGGCCCGGGAGTGGGAGGACATTGTATTGCTCTTGATCCTTGGTTTTTGGTTGAAAAGAGCAAGAATGCAAAACTTATTCATCAGGCAAGACTTAATAATGATTCAATGCCTGAGTTTGTTATGAACAAAATTGACGGAATAATCGGCGGACTTAAGGGTAAGACTGTTACTTTGTTCGGCGTTACATATAAGCCAAATATTGATGATGTAAGAGAGTCACCTATTATGCATCTTAAAGATATGTTAAAGGCAGAGGGTGCCAAAGTTAAGGTTTGTGATCCTCACGCAGGAGAAAAGGTTGAAGATAACTTTGAGATGTATGAATCCTGCAAGGACAGCGATATTGTTGTGCTTGGTGTAAATCATAACCAGTTTGAAAAGCCTGATTTTGCAAAAATGGCGGAGAATATGAATAATAAGGTTATTCTTGATACAAGAAACTTCTGGAGCAGAGAGGAAGTTACAAAAGCAGGCATTGAATATGTGCTTTTGGGTGAAGGCAGGGAAGAGTAATTAAAATCCCATCAGTCTGAGGGGCAATACCCCTCAGACTGATGGCTGTCGAAAAGTCGACAGCCTTGAAAGAAATGCAATTCTGCACTTTCGCTTGCAGCGAAAGCCGCACTGCGTGCGTCCGAATTACCTCTTTCGGTGCAATTTCAGCACTTTTAGCTAAATCTGAAAGTCAGCCTTTGGCTATCAGATAAATTTTTCTGTGCAAACATTTCTTTCAGTTATCTAAGGAGGGAACTACCAAGTTTTCCGCAAACAAGCTGTTAAAACCGCTTGTTTACAGAAAAGTTCCTGTCCTCGGTCGGGCAAAGCTCTTACAAGCAACTTTGCTACG
>JAUNPM010000264.1 GCA_030536675.1 Clostridia bacterium
AAAGGGTATAAGAGAAAAGGTGACGGAAAGCATATTAAAAAAAATATATGAGCATTTTAAATACAGAATAGGGAATGATATGAATTTTGGCGTTATGGTGTTTTCCGAAAAATACGGATTTTTGGGGGAAACTCAAGGAACAGAGGATATATTGAAATTTTTTAAAACATTTTAATGGAAAACCAGGTAAATTTAATAAATAATAAAAAACAACAAAAATGCAGATACTTATAACATATCGGTAGGAGAATACAAAATCGACAATGTAATTATCCGATATTTCATAAATATACGGAAAAAATTTTTTCGTATAAATTTACAGTATAGGGAGGGGAGTATTGTGAATATGAAGGCTTTGGATTATACGGCGCTTACCCTTGTGATTATAGGAGCCGTAAACTGGGGATTAATAGGCTTTTTTCAGTTTGATCTGGTAGCGGCGCTTTTCGGTGGTATGGATTCTTTAATAAGCAGGGTGGTTTATGCGTTGGTAGGTCTTTCGGGTATATACACCTTAACGCTTTACGGTAAAATAAACAGTGATATGGTTATGGGACGTCAGCACTAGATATAGAAATTCACCAAAGAGCAGGCTTAAATTTAAATATTAAATTTAAGTCTGTTTTTTTATTAAGAAATATTTGATAATATATTAATAACTCAAAATTGCACAAAATGGGCAAATTTTACAATGATAAGTACATATTATGGTAAATTTTTAATACAGAAATTTATATGAAATTAAAGTTGTTGTTAATATTGCTAAAAAAATTGGAAAAAAACCTTTACAATCACCAATAATGTATGATATAATATCCATACAAAGATTAATAATATAGTTTACCTGTGGTGTTGAAATACTGTTTTTGGTAATTATTTACAATTTAACGGAGGGTCATTTGATGACTTATTTGGAGTTATTTGGATAAGTTACAGATTTCTGTCTGTTTTATGACCAAAAATCGGTATTTTGTTTTTGAGGGTCCGCATTTGAGTGTGTGCGGAGAAACTATATATAATTAACATAAATAATAAAGGAGGATTTCCATGAAAAAGAACGTTTTTAAACGTGTTACAGCTGTTGGTTTATCAATGATCATGGTTACAGGTCTTGCTGCATGTAACAGCAGCGGCGGCGCCGATGAAATTGACCTTAGTTACGGTGATCCAGATGATAAACCCGAAGTAATCACAATAATGGCTGACACTGTAATGGAAGTAGAAAATGGTCTTAATGATGTCTGTGATGAATATTACAACAGAACAGGCATTAAGCTTGAAGTTGAAAAGCCTGATCATGCTAAGTACTATGAAAAGGTTACACTTTCATTTGCCAGTGAAGAACCTGCTGATATTATTGAAATGGGTTCAACTTATTATCCCGAGCTTGCCAACTCCGGTGCTCTTTGGGATATGACTGAGGCTTGGGAAAAATCTACATCTAACTGCAAGCAGATAATTGATGAAGATTATGTAGACGCACTTAAGATCAACGGTGTGCTTTACGGATTCCCTATGGCAGCAGGTAACGGTACTATTACTTATGTAAGACAGGATTGGTTAGATGAAGCCGGTCTTGATGCACCTACTAACTATGATGAATTTATTGAAATGTTAAGAGCTTTCAAGGCAAGAGGAAACGGTGCCATTCCTATTACGGCAGCAGGTCTTCTTAACAGCGAAACACCTTATGACATTTATTTGAGAGAATTCTATCAGGATGCTATACCTGATTTCTACAAGGATGAAGCTACAGGTAAGTATGTTGATGGTTTTGCACAGCCTGAAATGGTTGAAGCTATCACAAGACTTCGTGATGCATATCAGGAAGGTCTTATTGACGCAGAGATCGTTACTAACAAGACTTCTACATGCCGTGATAAATTAGGTTCAGGTCTTGTTGGTGCATTTAACTACTGGGCAGGTATGTGGTCATTAAAGCTTCAGCGTTCAATGAACGAAGGTCAGCTTGTTGCCATACCACCTATTGAAGAAACAGGCGGATATACAGAGAGAGTTCCTACCGCTATGGCAATGTCTATATATGCACCTAAGAAGGCTGCTATATTTGAGCATTTCTTAATGTATTCACATGACGGCGGAGAAGGTCAGATGTTGTTTACTCACGGTGTTGAGGGCGAGCACTATACTATGAATGCAGATGGTACTGCTACTGCTCTTCCATACCTTACTGATCCTGATACTCCTGTTGAAAAGTCTTTCTATGCTCCTGAGCTTTCTATCACAGAGTGGAACGATCCTATTGTTCTTGATGATATGGTTAAGACTTCTCTTGAAACTTACAGAGAAAACAGAGTATTTGCTACTGTACCTATTGTAACCGATACTATTTCTCAGAACCTTGCAGACCTTAACGTTGTTAAGAATCAGGTTGTTGCAAATGCGGTTACAGGTAAGTCAACTGTAGAAGAAGCTATGGCTTACTATGAAGAAAAGGGAAGTTATTATGCTAATGCTATCCTT
>JAUNPM010000265.1 GCA_030536675.1 Clostridia bacterium
GCGATTTTTTCTATAAATTCGGGGCTGTCCTGATTTTCGTACTGTTTTGTAAGAGCTGCGCTTTCGGCTTTAGCTTCGGCAATTTGTACCTCTATTTCCTGCTTTGCGGCATCAAGCTGAAGGTGAAGAAAATATTGATAGCACAAGGCAGCAGCAAATATACAAATGGTAATAATCATCATTAAAGCCCATAATATATTAATTTTTGAACCTTTTTTCTTTTTGGTAGTCTGAGCCAAAACTGTCACTCCTAAAAAATACTTTCCCTTTTTACCGTATGAAATAATTTTCTCACATTTCAAGTGTTTTTTCAAGTGCTTTTTTAAAAAATCTGCCAATAATGAGAAAATTTTAATAATCGGATATAAAACCAGTCTTATGGGAGTCAATATTATGTCAAATATTAACAAAAAGGTCTTATGTACAATTTTAAAAATTAAGTATATCAGCCTGTCCATTGACGGCTTTAAGGAAGCGTAGTACAATATCATACCTAAAGCCGTTCCCAGAATTTGAAAGGGACGTACTTCTCCGCTGTTAAGTTTAAGCATTGAAAGAAAAAGGACAAGGGAAAGGAGCATCCAGTATATAAGGTCAAAAATGCCTTTAATTATTTTATTTAGCTTTGTCTTTTTTGAAAGTATATAAAATATATGGTACAAAAATGCCGACAACAGTCCCAGAATAATTGTCAGCATAAATAATTTGCACTGATATGTAAATGAAAGTATCATTTAAAGATCCTGCCGAAAAATCCTCCTCCAGAAGCCGACGGATTGTCATAGTCAATGGCTGATATGCTGCCGTCGGCGGAAAGAAGACCTTCATCAAGATTAAGATTTGTTATGTGAAGGTTTTCACCTTTTACCACAAGTATTCCGTTTTCTGTCTGGGCAACAATTGTTTCTTCATCATAGCTTAGTATATCCGTAATGCCTGTTATTTTAAGCTTTTCTCTGTTGTCAAGAGTTATTGTATGGCGTATGCTGCTCATTTTGCTCTCCTTTAAACAGTATGTTTAATTAATATTATGATTGCTTAAAGGGATTTATACATTTCCTGCGCATTTTCTTTTCTTATAACCTCTTGTGTTGAGAGAATTTCATATTTTGAAATGTTTGTTCCGAAGGTTATTTCTATTACGTCACCGGGCTTTACATCAAGTCCCGCTTTTGCAACCTTGCCGTTTACGGTTACTCTGCCTGCGTCACAGGCATCATTTGCTACTGTTCTTCTTTTAATTATTCTGCTTACTTTTAAAAATTTATCAAGTCTCATATATGCTCTCCTTTAGAGTGTAATAAAATAAAGTGTAATAAAAAAACGTGGACTTTTGTCCACGTAATTTTATGTTGTCGGTTATTCTTACTGGTTCACTGCATCCTTAAATGCTTTACCAACTTTAAATCTTGGTGACTTTGAAGCTGCAATTTCCATTTTGTCGCCTGTTCTTGGATTTACACCTGTACGAGCTTCTCTCTCTTTAACATCAAAAGTACCGAAACCAACTAATCTTACGTCACCGCCGTTTACCAATTCTTCGGTAACTGACTCAACAAAAGCCTTTAAAGCCTTTTCTGCGTCTGCCTTTTTTAATCCTGACTTTTCAGCCATCTTTGCTGCTAATTCTGATTTGTTCATTGAAATGTCCTCCTTAATTTTAATTAAGCCTTAATATCCTCGGAATCCGTATCCTCAAAGGTTCCTCCAGCGGTTATCTTGGCTGTTTCAATGTCCTCAAGATTATTTATATACGTTTCTAAGGCATTTGTCAAGGAAAATTCAGCATTTATTTGTAAAAAATGAGAAATTTTTGATAAATTCATTAAAAAATTTCCAATAAATGACATTTTTTCCGTTTTATTCATATGATTTGCGCTTTTTAGCATTGATGAAAATTTTAAATTTTCTTCAACAAGACTGTCAAAGTCAATGTGCTCAGTATTTGTTTTTTCCGCCTTTGAAATTGTTTTTTCACTTCGTATAAGGGCAGGAAGAGATACGGGAACGCTTTTAATTATTTCCATATTACTTTTATATCCCTTTTCTGCTTTTTTTATGCTATCCCATTTTAAGTTAATATCTTCTTTTTTCGCATTTGGTGTGGGATCCGAAAAAACGTGGGGGTGCCTTTGTATCATTTTTCTTGTAATTGCGTCTGTTACATCTTCAAACGAAAACAAATTTTCTTTTTCGGCAAGCTCACTGTGGAATATTATTTGAAAAAGAACATCTCCAAGCTCCTCACAAAGATTTACACTGTCATTTTTGTTTATGGCATCTATTACCTCGTATGTTTCCTCAATGAAATATTGCTTAAGGCTGCTGTGAGTTTGAGCCTTGTCCCAAGGACAGCCGTTTTCGCCTAAAAGTTTTTTCATAACGTTTCTTAAATCTTCAATTGTGTATTTTTTATCCATATTGTACCTCTTTATAAATGTTTGTCTGCTTTTTATTAAGTATCTCATTTTTATATATT
>JAUNPM010000266.1 GCA_030536675.1 Clostridia bacterium
CAGCAGCTAAGGGATATGGAAAATCTTATGTCCCATAAGAGTGGTGAGGAGCTTGAAAATTTAATGGTCAAATATTCGGAGCTTTCTCACAAAATGGAAGAAATGGACGGATACAGTTATCAAAGCCGTTTAAGAGGGGTAATTAAAGGTCTTGGTTTTAGTGAGGATGAGAGCCTGCAAACCATAAATGAACTTTCGGGAGGGCAGAAAACAAGGGTTGCCCTTGGTAAAATACTTTTAAAGGCTCCTGATATTCTTCTTTTGGACGAGCCTACAAATCATCTTGACATAGATTCCATAAGCTGGCTTGAGGACTTTCTTAAGGCATACAAGGGAGCTGTTGTCATAATATCTCACGACAGATATTTTCTTGACAGGGTCATTGAAAAAGTAATAGAAATAGAAAACAAAAAAGCAAAGGAATATTTCGGAAATTATTCATATTATGCGGAAAAAAAGATACTTGACAGAGAAGCTGCTTACCATAGATATATTAATCAGCAAAAGGAGATAAAGAGGCAGGAGGAGGTAATTAAGAAGCTCCGTGAATTTAACAGAGAAAAATCAATTAAAAGAGCTGAAAGCCGTGAAAAAATGCTTGATAAAATAGAACGTGTGGAGGTTCCCGAAAATCTTCCCGAAAAAATGCGTTTTACAATTAAGCCTTTAAAGGAAAGCGGCAATGATGTTTTAAGCGTTGAAAGCCTGTCAATGGCTTTTGACGGCAGCCCTCTGTTTAAGAATATTTCTTTTGAAATAAAAAAGGGCGAAAAAACAGCACTTATCGGACCTAACGGTATTGGTAAAACAACTTTGTTCAGAATAATACTTTCCAGACTGAAGCCTATTGAGGGAAGTACAAAAACAGGTTCAAATGTTGTAATAGGATATTATGATCAGGAGCAATCTGATCTCAATTTAAATAAAACAATATTTGATGAAATTTCAGACACGTATCCAAATCTTACGGTCACTCAAATAAGAAATGTCCTTGCAGCTTTTGTTTTTACGGGGGATGATGTTTTTAAAACAATAAATACTTTAAGCGGAGGAGAAAAGGGGCGTGTTGCTCTTGCAAAAATTATGCTTTCAAACGCTAATTTCCTTATTTTGGACGAGCCTACAAATCACCTTGATATAAATTCAAAGGAGATACTTGAACAGGCGCTTCAAAATTATGAAGGCACAGTACTTTATATTTCTCACGACAGATATTTTATAAATTCCACTGCCACTAAAATTATTGAGCTTACACCTGATAGGGCTGTGACCTATTTAGGCAATTATGATTATTACATTGAAAAACGTTCCGAAAATGAAGCTGTTTTAAATGTAAGCGAAACAGCGGTGGAAACGGAAAATAAGGTTGATTGGAAAAAACAAAAGGAAATTCAGGCACAGCAAAGGAAAAAGGAAAATCGTATTAAGAAAATAGAAGGTAATATTTCAGAAACGGAAAATAAAATTGGTGAGCTTGATAAGCTTCTTGCCACGGAAGAGGTCTATACAAATTCAATGCGTTCAAGAGAAATATATGAGGAAAAGGAAAAACTTGAAGAAGAGCTTATGATGCTTTATGAAGAGTGGGAAGAAGCTCAAGTTTAAAATGAAAAATAAGATGCCCTCCGAAAGCGGAAATTTAAAAATTCAGCTTTCGGAGGGCTATTTTTAATGATTATTGTTTTTGGACTGTATAACTCTTCTGTTATAGACAAGATGCATATACATAGCATCATTGGCTTTTACGGGATTATGCTCTTTTATGGCTTGTGTAATTTCTCTGTGGGTTTCTATGGTTTCATCTTTAAGTATATTATTGGTTATTTCAACAAAAAGAGGTATTGAACTGTTTATTATAGGTATAAGCCTTGGAACAACAAGGTTTTTACTGCTTTTTGCTATAGCCTTATGAAATTCAATATCCTTTTCAACGTGATCTATACCCTTGTTGAGCATATATTCAACTTCATTGCAAAGCTCTTCTATAATTTTAATGTCCTCATCATCGGCATTTAAAGCAGCTGTTTGCGCAATATACGGTTCTATGAGAAATCTTATTTCAAGCAAATCCCACGTTAGTTTTTTCTTATCATTTATAAATGTAAATCCCAGAGGATCTTCTACAACGCCCGTGGAATTTGCAATATATGTTCCTGAGCCTTGCTTTATATTGACAATGTTTCTTGAAGCAAGGAGTTTCATTGCCTCTCTTACGGAGCTCCTTCCTGCTCCCATTTCTTTTGCAAGTATTGATTCATTTGGCAGTCTGTCACCGGGCTTCATTTGTTTATTTAAAATATATTTAACTATATCATCTGATAATTTTTCGGGAAGGCTTTTTTCATTTTCATCTATATTCATCATATGTATTCACCTCTTTATATACATCTTTTTGATTATATATCTGTCTATAATTTATGTCAATAGGTAAAAGTGCTTAAAAATCAGCTGT
>JAUNPM010000267.1 GCA_030536675.1 Clostridia bacterium
CAGGTGTACATTTCGGACACCAGACAAGAAGATGGAACCCTAAAATGGCTGAGTATATCTTTGCTGAAAGAAATGGTATTTATATTATTGACCTTCAGAAAACAGTAAAGAAAGTTGAAGAGGCTTACAATGCTGTTGCTGAGATCGTTAAGGACGGCGGAGAAGTACTTTTTGTAGGTACTAAGAAGCAGGCTCAGGATTCCATTAAGGAAGAAGCTCAGAGATGTGGTATGTACTACGTTAATGAGAGATGGTTAGGCGGTATGCTTACTAACTTTACTACTGTAAAGACAAGAATTGCAAGATTAAAAGAGCTTGAAGCTATGATCGAAGACGGAACTATGGATCTTCTTCCTAAGAAGGAAGTTGCTAAGCTTATGCACGAAAAGGAAAAGCTCGACAAAAACATCGGCGGTATCAAGGAAATGACAAGAATACCTGATTGTATGTTCATTGTTGATCCAAGAAAAGAAAAGATCGCTGTACAGGAAGCTCACAACTTAAATATTCCTATTGTTGCAATCGTTGACACTAACTGTGACCCAGAAGAAGTTGATTATGTTATTCCAGGTAATGATGACGCTATAAGAGCCGTTAAGTTAATTGCAGGAAGAATTGCTGATGCAGTTATTGAGTCTAAGCAGGGCGAGCAGGAAGCTCCCGAAGCTGCTGCTGAAGATGCAGAATAATATATAATTAATATTTATAAACTAACAGGCTTTAGCCACAAGGCTGAAGCCTTTTTTAAAACAAATTTATTTTTAATAACAGGAGGAAAAGAAAATGGCTGTTACTGCTGCTATGATCAAAGAGTTAAGAGAATTAACAGGTGTTGGTATGAGTGCTTGTAAAAATGCACTTGTTGAAACTGACGGAAATATTGAAGAGGCTATTGAATATTTAAGAAAGCAGGGTCTTGCTAATGCTGCTAAAAAGGCAGGCAGAATTGCTGCAGAAGGTTTAAGCTATGCTTATATTTCAGATGACAACAGTGTGGGAGTTGTAGTTGAAGTAAACTCTGAAACTGACTTTGTTGCTAAGAATGATGTATTCAAGTCTTTTGTTGACAGCGTTGCAAAGCAGGCTGCTAAGTCTGACGCTAAGGACGTTGAGGCCTTACTTGAAGAAAAGTGGATCGAGGATGAAACAAAGAGCGTTAAGGAAGCCTTGACTGAAAAGATCTCTGTTATCGGTGAGAACCTTAATATCAGAAGATTTGAAAAGGTTGTAAATACAGGAAGCTCTTATTTGGTATCTTATATCCATGCAGGCGGTAAGATTGCTGTTTTAGTTGAGCTTGCAACAGATTCTAAGTCTGACGCTCTTGTTACGGCAGGTAAGAATGTTGCAATGCAGATCGCATCTATGAATCCTAAGTTTGTTTCAACTGATGATGTTCCTGCAGATTTCATTGCTCACGAGAAGGAAGTTCTTATGGAGCAGGCTAAGAATGATCCTAAGAATTCAGGTAAGCCTGAAAACATTCTTGAAAAGATGCTTACAGGAAGACTTAATAAGGAAATGAAGGAAGTTTGCTTATTAGAGCAGGAATATGTTTTAGGTGATAAAATTTCCGTAGGTCAGTATATGAAGGAAGTATCTAAGGAAATCGGTGCTGACGTTGCTGTTAAGAGCTTTGTAAGATTTGAAACAGGCGAAGGTATTGAAAAGAAGAATGAAAACTTTGCCGAAGAAGTAGCTAAGGCTATGCAATAATAATAGCAAATTTAGAGGGAGCTGTTCAATGGGAACAGCTCCTTTTTTTAGGTTCTTTGTCAACCGGTGTGTTTTACAAAAATCATAGCTCCGGCGGTGTAGATTATTTTGATTCTACACCGCTTTATTTAAATTATGCACGCAAATCAAGTGATTCATTATAAGTATTCTATTGCTGAAATTATAGAATGATCGATAGCCAAAAGCTGTTCGTTTTATTGCTTTAATTTTATTATTTATAGCAGAAAGTAAATTTTGATATAAATAATAAGTGTTTTTTATGTTTTGTCTTGATTTATCAAAAAGGTTACTATATCAGATTGAGTCATTTGTTTTCTGAAATATCCCTGCCAATAAAGTTTACAGCAGTTAAGTTTATTCGAATCCATTAGCAGTAAGGGAAAGTTTACAATATAATTTTTATGGTATAATGAAATTACCTACATAACCAATGGAAATGACTAAAAATATTATTACAAAAAAATTTGTTACAATTGGGGAAAAGTTTCCATTATTTAATGGAGAGGCTGTCAAGACTCTTGCGTTATAATAAGTATTTGGGGAGGTGAGTCTGTGAGCAGGACGGAGGATTTTTTTGAAAGCATATGCAACAAATATTACAAAGATGTCTACAAATATGTTGTCTTTGTTACAGGTGATAAGGATGCTGCCGACGATATTGTTCAGGATAC
>JAUNPM010000268.1 GCA_030536675.1 Clostridia bacterium
ATAAAGCCCCAGTTATTTAAGTGTCTGTCTTCGTTTTTTATTATCCAGTCAAAAAAGCTCATATCATAAAAAGGTTTCATATCAATATTATCTTTTTTAAAGGATTCCAAAAGAGTAGGCAGTTCAATTTTATTTCTGTTGGGAAATTTTTCAACTATATATTCATTAATAGTTTTTAAACCATATTCTTTGTCAGTAAATAAATATGATGTACTTACGGGAAGAACTTCATCTTTGTTTTTTCTGTAGCCTAACGTATAAGGAATGTGATCAATATTTATAACATCTGCAATTATAGATGCGGCAACCTCGCTGAATGGTTCACCGCCTGCATTTGCATAATCCTTTGTTCCGCCCTTAACCAAACGTATTCTGTTATTTTCATCTCTTTCCCAGTATTTGGCTAACATTCCTCCTGTTGTTGTTTCGGGAGTTCCCAAGGTTTTGGAAACTTTGCTGTCTATTCCCGTAAAGGCGATCCAACCAAGTGTTTTGTCAAAGGGATTATCATATAAGTTTATATCTTCAAATAAAATGTTTTCATTTTCCTCTTTTATCCAATAGGTATCATTAAGAGAAAGTGCGTGACTGTACATTAGTATATAAAATTTGTTTTCCAAATTAATTGCACTAAGGACTTTTTCCAAATGATGTCTTCCTGTTGGGGCAACTCTGAGATTAAGCCATTCACCTAAGACTTCATTTGATATTTCATTACCCTTAATATATGAGGGCATTTGAGAAAGGTTTTCTTCGTAAACTTTAAGAATTGTATATTGATTTCCGTATACTGTTTCTTCCATATTAAAATCTATGAGTTTTGAGTTTTGGTTTAATAATGTGTACATTTATTCACTTCCTTTACACAATAACATATGCTTTGTTGTTTGATTATTTTTTAATATGGAGCTTAATTTATTTATGTTTACATAGTAGCATAATTAAATTAAGCTGTCAACAGAATAAGGCTATAAAGGGCTTACGCAAATGAAAACTGTTTTGCGTAAGCCCTTTAAATATTGAGGTAAATTGTGTGTTAATATTAAAAATGAAAAGTTATTAATAAAGAGATTTTTTACCGAATACGGGGAACACATCAAAATCACCGTAGCTTTCGATTTTTTTCATTGCTTTGAGGGCTTCCATATCTGTTTTGGAAATTTCAAAATTTATTTCAGCATTTGATCTCATATGGTCGGGATTTGATGTTTTGGGTAATGCCACGGTTCCAAGCTGTAATGCATAGGCTATGCAAAGCTGTGCGGGAGATACATTGTAGGATCTAGCCATATTTACAATTTCCCTGTTTTTAAGTGCTTCTCCGTGTGCAATTGGTGAATATGCTTCAACCAGAATATCATTTTTGCTGCAGTAATCAAGGAGCTGTGTATCGGTATTGCTTATGTGGAGAAGTATTTGATTGACCATAGGCTTTACTTTGCAGGAGTTAAGAATATTTTCCAAGTCATCTTTAAGGAAATTTGAAACGCCTATTACCTTTATTTTTCCTGCTTCATAAGCATCTTCCAATGCCTTCCAAACCTGACGGTTTTCTTCAAAATATCTTTTTTCACTGCGAAATTCGTTCCACGGCTGAGGGCTGTGTATTATCATCTGATCAAAATAAGACAGTCCTGTTTTTTTAAGGCTTTCATCAATGGAAGCTGCCGCCTCTTCATATGTTTTAAGCTCTGCAGCTACTTTATTGGCAACAAAAAGCTGTTCACGTGGAATACCGCAGTTACGTATTCCTTCGCCTACTCCCTGTTCATTTCCATATGCCTGTGCAGTGTCTATCATACGATAACCGCAGTTTACGGCTTCCTTTACTGCATGGGCTGCTTTGTCATTATCAATAAACCAAGTGCCAAGTCCCAGTTTGGGTATATTTTTACCGTTTGAAAGGGTATAAAATTCTTCTAAAATCATTCCATTATCTCCTTTTTTAGTTTTTATAAGCTGTTATATTCTGCATCAGATACAGGTTCACACCACTCATTGTGACAGTCCTCTCCGGGAATTTCTGCGGCAATATGTGAAAACCAGCTGTCTTTTTTTGCACCGTGCCAGTGCTTAACATTGGCGGGAATGGTAATAACGGTGCCTGGAACAAGGCTCACAGGTTCTTTTCCTTCCGCCTGATACCAGCCTTCACCTGCTGTGCAGATAAGAAGCTGACCGCCCCCTGATTTTGCGTGATGAATGTGCCAGTTGTTTCGGCAGCCGGGTTCAAAGGTTACGTTTGCAAGGAAAATAGGGCACTCACTTGGTGATGTAAGGGGATTTAAAAATGAATTTCCCGTAAAATACTGTGCGTAGTTTACATTTGCCTGACCTTTTCCAAAAACATTTACATTGTTAAATTCCGTTTCATTTATATATTTCATTTAATTTGCTCCTTTCATT
>JAUNPM010000269.1 GCA_030536675.1 Clostridia bacterium
TCTTTCAACCACCCTCCTTGAAACCTTGGCAATAATTGCATACAAACAGCCTGTTACAAAAGGACAAATAGAAGATATAAGAGGAGTAAGCGCAGACCACGCAGTAAACAGGCTGGTGGAATACGGGCTTGTGTGCGAAAGAGGCAGACTTGACGCTCCGGGAAAGCCTATTTTGTTTGGAACAACAGATGAATTTTTAAGATATTTTGGATTTAGTTCAATAGAAAATCTGCCCGTGTCGGAAGCGGATACGGAACAGCTAAGGCTTGAAGCTGAAGCTGAGGTTGAGGCAATAACAAAATAAAGTACTAAGTTTAAATTGTAAATTATATAGAAGGAAGTCTTGGAATATGCTGTAAATGAAGGTTAAAAATTTACGGAGGTAAGCTATGACAAATATTTTGATAATATCGGCACTTGTAATTGTGCTGTGCGTTGTGTTTAATAAGGTTTCGGGTAAATTGGGCGTGCCTATGCTTTTGTTTTTTATACTGCTTGGTATGCTTTTCGGAACAGACGGTATATTTAAAATCGATTTTGACAATTATCATTTTGCTGAAAACATTTGCTCAACGGCATTGATTTTCATTATGTTTTACGGTGGTTTCGGTACAAAATGGAGTGAAGCAAAGCCTGTAGCCGTAAAAGCTGTTATGCTTTCAACATTAGGCGTAATACTTACGGCTTTTATTGTAGGTATATTTTGTTATTTTGTTTTGAAAATAGAGCTGCTTGAAAGCTTGCTTATAGGCTCTGTTATAAGTTCAACAGACGCTGCCTCCGTGTTTTCAATATTAAGATCAAAAAAGCTGGGCTTAAAATACAATACGGCATCTCTTCTGGAAGTGGAAAGCGGAAGCAACGACCCCTGTTCATATATGCTTACCACAATAGTATTGACGGTTATGGCGGGACAGGCAAAGGGCGGAGCTATTGTATATATGATATTTGCACAAATCGTATACGGCATTGTATTTGGAATTGCATTTGCCTTTATAATGAAGTGGATATTAAGAAAAATAAAATTTGAAACGGCGGGCTTTGATGCAATATTTGTTGTTGCTCTTGCTATACTTTCTTATGCCGTGCCTTCTGCTGTGGGAGGAAACGGATATTTAAGCGCTTATATTTCGGGTATAATATTGGGAAACAGTAAGATAAATAACAAGAAATCTCTTGTTAATTTCTTTGACGGAATAACAGGGCTTATGCAGGTGCTTATTTTCTTCCTGCTGGGACTTTTGTCTTATCCCTCACAGCTTATTGTAAGTATTGTGCCTGCTGTTTTAATTGCTCTTTTCTTAACATTTATTGCAAGACCTGTTTCCGTGTTTGCAATAATGACGCCCTTTAAATGCTGCTTTAAGCAGCAGCTTATTGTGTCTTGGGCAGGATTAAGAGGAGCTGCGTCAATAGTTTTTGCTATTATGATATTTACAAGTGAGGCACAGACAAGCAACAATATATTTAATATTGTTCTTTGTATAGTGCTTCTTTCCATAGGCTTTCAGGGAACTCTTTTGCCTTGGCTTGCAAAAAGGTTTGATATGATAGATGAAAATGACGATGTACTTAAAACGTTCAGTGATTATTCAGACGAGGTTGCCGTTAATTTTATTCAGCTTTCAATTACAAAGGAGCATATGTGGATAGGCAAAAGCTTAAGAGAAATTGACATACCTCCAAATACCCTTATTGCACTTATAATAAGAGATAATGAAAAGATCGCTCCCAACGGAAATACCGTAATAAAGGAGGGAGATAATCTTGTCCTTGCGGCAAAGGGAATAAGTGAGGATTTCGGAATTGTACTTACGGAAATGCCTATTGACAAAAAAAGCAAATGGATAGGCTCCAGACTTTCGGAGGTCAGACTTGAAGGGGGTCTTGTTATAATGATAAAAAGAGGAGAAAATGTGCTTATTCCAAACGGAGATACAAAGTTAAAGGAAAACGATGTACTTGTAATAAATTATGCTTAAATTTGATTTGCTTTAATATGCTTAGGTGTAAATTTAACAAAGATTTTTAAATAAAAATGTTAATATTATATAAGTTTAACATTGTTTAACAGCAAGTTTTGCCATATGTGAAGCAAGTTTTACAATTTAAATTTAAAGTTATATATTGTATAATGAAAATACAATAAGGAGAGATAATGAATATTGTATTTTATTTTTAAAGAAGCAAACAATATGCTATATGCTTTACATTAGGGAGGAGATAATTTTATGAAACTTACATTACAGGGATTAAAGGATGCGGCTTCTTGGGAAAAGGCAGGAATTAAGCTGCCTGCATACGACATTGAACAAATTGCCGCAGAAACAAAAAAATCTCCCGAATGGGTACACTTTGGCGCAGGTAATATTTTCAGAATATTTATAGGCGGAATTGCC
>JAUNPM010000270.1 GCA_030536675.1 Clostridia bacterium
TTGTTGTGGATATGTTTAATTTTAATATTTTCGGATATGATTTTCCTGTATTTAATTTTGCTGACATATGTGTTTGTGTGGGAGCTTTTCTCCTTATTGTGGGAATAATGTTTTTTGACAGGGAGGAAAAATAAAGTGGATATGTATGCTGTTGAAAAAGAGGATATTAATAAAAGAATAGATGCCTATCTTAATGATGAAATAGAAGAAATTTCACGCTCCGCAATACAAAAGCTAATAGATAAGGGAAATATAAAGGTAAACGGAAAGAATATAAATAAAAACTATAAATTAAGAGAGGGGGATATGATAGAAGTAAATATACCCGAACCTGAGGGCATAAATATTGAGCCTGAAAATATACCTCTTGATATTTTATATGAGGATAATGACCTGATAGTGTTAAACAAGCCTCAAAATATGGTTGTGCATCCTGCACCGGGACATTATAATGGGACACTTGTAAACGGACTTATGTATCATTGCGGCAGTAATCTTTCGGGAATAAACGGTGTGCTTAGACCCGGTATTGTTCACAGGATCGATAAAGACACAAGCGGAGTTCTTGTTATAGCAAAGTCTGACAGGGCACACAGAGGATTAAGCCAACAGCTTTCCGAACATTCTATGAAAAGAATATATAATGCAGTTGTTTACAACGGATTTGATGAAGATGAGGGAACAGTCAGTACTCTTATAGGACGTTCACAAAATGACAGAAAGAAAATGGCCGTTTTAAAAAGCGGAGGAAGAAATGCAGTAACTCATTATAGGGTGAAGGAAAGGCTCGGAAGGTTTACACTTGTGGAGTTAAAACTTGAAACGGGAAGAACTCACCAAATAAGAGTGCATATGGCACATATAGGACATCCCTTGTTGGGAGATCCCGTTTACGGACCTAAAAAACAGGTGTTTAATTTGCAGGGACAGGTGCTCCACGCAAGAACTCTCGGATTCATACACCCTGTAACAGGTGAATATATGGAGTTTAATACGGAGCTGCCTGATTACTTTTGTAAAATTGTGGAGAGGCTTAATAAAAATCAATAAAAAAATTAATATGCGGTTTTTGAGCCTTTTTTATTATATGGTATATGGGTTTATGTAATATTAATATTGCGGCAATTTTTTTTTGCAGGTTATGAGGTGATTTATGTTAAAGTCGATCATTATAGCTTTTTCAACCTATTCCAAAATACCTATGCCGAGAATTGAATGGAATGAAAAAAGTATGAAATACAGTTTATGCTTTTTTCCTCTCGTAGGTTTGGTAACGGGTATTATTGAATATTGTGTTTTTTATTTATTATACAAATTTAATATGGGAATAATTTTTAAAAGTATGCTGCTTACGGTAATGCCTATTATTATAAACGGCGGTATACATATGGACGGCTTTTTGGATACAATAGACGCCAAAAGCTCTTACAAGCCCAGAGATGAGAAAATAAAAATATTAAAGGATCCCAATACGGGAGCTTTTGCGGTAATATATGCAGTTATTTATATTATGGTCACTTTTGGCTTTTTCAGTGAAGCAGGCTTAAAAGAAATGCCGTATGTTTGTATGGGATATATTTATTCAAGAGTGTTAAGCGGTTTTTCCGTTGTTGCTTTTAAAAAGGCTAAAAGGGACGGTATGGCTGCTGCAGAGGCAAATTCCGCAGACGGAAGGGTAAAATATATTTTAATATTTGAGTTTATATTGTGCTGTGGAGTGTATATGAGTATTGATCCGGTGCGGGGTTTGATATGTGTTTTGGCGGGACTTGGAGTAATGTTATATTACCGTAATATGGCTTATAAATTGTTCGGTGGCATAACGGGAGATCTGGCAGGATATTTTTTACAGTTATGTGAAATATGCATACTCATATGTATTGTAATTATGAAAGGACTGATTTTATGATATTCATTACGGGAGGAGCTTTTCAGGGGAAGTGTGAATATGCAGAAAAGAATTATGGCAATTGCAATATAGTGCGTAATTATCATTTAATTGTAAAAGAACAGCTTAAGGCTGGAAAAGACCCAATAAAAGAGGCAGAAAAATTTATAAATGAAAATGAAGACTGTGTTGTAACAAGTGATGAAATGGGCTGCGGTATTGTGCCGATCGATAAATTTGAAAGAGAGTACAGAGAAGTAAACGGAAGAGTAAATTGTCTGCTTGCAAAAAAAGCTCAAAATGTAGTGAGAGTTGTGTGCGGTATAGGGAGTATAATAAAATGAGATTGTACTTAATAAGACACGGTGAAACAAAAGGCAACAGTGAGGGCAGATATGTAGGCGTGACCGATGAGGGGCTTACCGAAAAGGGCAGAGAAAAATTAAAAAATACGGATATAAAAAATGTTGACCGTGTGTATATAAGTCC
>JAUNPM010000271.1 GCA_030536675.1 Clostridia bacterium
ACATCAATAGGAACTTATACGGAGGAAAAAACTGACAATACACGTATATATGTAAGCAGTGACGGTATGGGTAAGTCTTTGCAAAGTATGTTCAGCGGTTCGGAATTGATAACGGACAGCTCCGTAACGGGCGAGCACGATATAGTTGTTGTAATAGGTATAAATGAGGAATAAGGAACGGTGCAGAGTGATCTGCACCGTTTTTGTATTTGGGAATGGTTTGATATGTAAAATAGCTGCGGATAGATAGTTTAATACACCTCCTGTTAAGAAGAAAGGAGATGTATTATTTTTATGGGTTTTTTGTCAACTGGTGTGGTTTACAAAAATCATAGCTCCGGCGGTGTAGATTATTTTAATTCTACACCGCTTTGTTTAAATTATACACGCAAATCAAGTGATTCATTATAAGTATTCTATTTCTGAAATTATAGAATGATCGATAGCCAAAGGTTATTCGTTTTATTACTTTAATTTTTTTATTTATTCCTTTTATACAAAAGGATAATAGACGGCTATTATAGGGAAACATTTGATATAAGGGGTTCAAGGTTGTGATACGGTCATATATATAAATGTGATATAGAGGTATTTTAAAAATATAGGCAAAGTAAGGTCTACAATTTATTTAACCAAAGATAGTGTGAGTTTTTCTTTTTTATTTTTATACTTTATTGTCATTTCATATGAATCCTTCTTGGGAAGAAGGATTCCCTCCGAGTAGGTCCCGTCATCAGTATTTATTAATGACATCATATTATTTGTGTTTACATCTGCATAAAATGAAAAATAAGTTTCTTTATTGGAAGAAATCGTAATATATGCTTGTGCTGTAGATTTGCTATCGCCGGAATATGTCAATAGCATTTCGGTTACATAAAGATTATCAGCTTGTTCAATAGCTTTTATTTCGTGTTCAGCTTGTTCAATTAGATTATTGTTGTCATTAATTTTGTTGGGTTTGTAATTTTTACTGTTTTCACAAATAGAAATATAGTTCTCCTTACGCTTAAGAAGTAACCAAATATCTCCTTCAGAAGCCTTTCTTACATTACAGGTTACAACAAAATTATCTGTTTTTCCGCTATAGGAGTACGGAACAGAAGCTAAATCATTGAAATCGGGCGCATATCCGTTGTATGAATAAATTCCTACTATTTCCCTTTTGTTTATATTTTGAAGGAATACTTGTAAAAATATGATTACAGCAATAGTAGTAAAAAATCTCATATATTTTTTATTTTTCATACTGTATCACCTCGCTTTTAATTACTATATAACATATAGTAAGTCACATTAAAATCACTTAGGAAAGTAGTGTTATTCTATGCGTTTATTTGCGGCTTGTTAAACTTTTCGATTATACCAGTTTAACTTATTTATAAAATTATAATAACATTTTCAACTAGAAATATCAATAGCTTAAAGAAATTTATTATTATAAATCGTCAGTATTTAAACCTAAGTTAGTTTTTGGTTTATATTATAATTAGATTTATAAAATTAAAATTAACAAATTATTAAATTATTTTAATCTTTTTTAAATGATAATATATTTCTTAAAGTGTATAATTATTTTATAAATGGTAGGTAACTATTGTATTTATATAATTAAGTTACAATAAATTTTACAGCTTTAAGGAGGATCATTATTATGAAAAGACAATTAACAGCTGTTGTGCTGTCATTGTGTATGGCTTTTTCTTCTGTGGGAGTAATGTATGGTGCTGATGAAAGCACGGATACTTCCGAAGAGGAGACCGTCACGGAAACGACTACGGAGGAAACAACGGAAACCACAACAGAAGATGACACAACAACAGAAACAACAACGAAAAGCTCTGAAAGTTCAAGTGTAAGCAAGGATTATGAGGTGAGTGTAAGTGTTGACGGAACAAAATCCCTTTCAAGCTATGTAACGGCATCGGGATTAAGTGCTTCTGATTTTACTTGGAGCACAAGCAGCAGTTCTGTGGCAACCGTTTCATCATCAGGTAAAATAACAGGGGAGAAAAAAGGCTCTTGTACTGTTACTGCTGAGGGAACAAAGGGAAGCAAAACTTATACATATATATTTTATGTAACTGTTTCATCTTCTTCATCTTCTTCCACAACAACAAAGTCATTTACTATAGATAAAGGAGATACAAAGGATCTTTATGATTATGTAGATGATGATTATTCAGCAAGCGAATATGACTGGGATTCAAGTTCAACTACATATGTAACGGTAACCTCAAAGGGTGTAGCAACAGGAAAGAAGGACGGAAGTGCCACTGTTACAGCAACTTATGAAGACGATGATGTGAGCCTTGAATACAAATTTAAAATAACCGTTGAAGAT
>JAUNPM010000272.1:0-926 GCA_030536675.1 Clostridia bacterium
TTTCTCCTTATACCTGTTCTGACCTGTCTTTTATCCAAATATTCAACTGCATTTTTACCGCCCTCTGATATTAAATTTTCATAATAAAACCGAGCCGCAATTTTATGTATTTCATATAAATTCTGTTTAAGCTCCCGTTTTTTTGCAATGTCAGCGGAAAGCTCCGCCTCAGGCAGAGCATAATTTATCCTTTCTGCAAGCACCTTAAGTGCGTCGAGATATGAATAATTGCCGTATTTCATTATAAAGCCTATAACATCGCCGCCTACGCCGCAGCCAAAGCAGTGAAAATACTGTCCCTCACGGTTTACGCTGAAGGAAGGAGTTTTTTCATTATGAAAAGGACAAAGCCCCACATATGAAGCTCCCGTTCTTCTGAGCTTAACATACTGTCCGATAACGTCAACTATATCGTTTCCCGAACGTATATCATTAATAACTTCCTGTGGATAATAACTCATATGTTTCCTCTTTTCCGAACCCGCCTTACTTTACAGCTGTTTTGTATCAAAAACAAATTGTTAAATTATATGTAAATTCAAAATGACGTAATGCTGTTGGATTTTACTTAATAAGGGTATTATTTACTGCATATTTGCAAAAAATACCGTCTTTATTTAATTTTCGACGTCAAAGCCTCATATCCTTTTTTATTTATAATATTTTTTTAATTTATCTCCAAGACGGCTGTATGTTCTCTTGGCAAATCTGTCTGTCATACCCGCCAGATAATCGGCAACAATTCTTTCAGCATAATACTCTTCTGTAGTATTTTGATAATTCTTTTTAAATTCATCGGGAACTTCATTGAAATTATCCATATAATAGCCGTACATAACGCTTAAAAAATCTCCATACTTTTCTCTCTCATCATTGAGTATTCCCGAATTATATACATTTTTGAACATATAGCTTCTCAAATCGTA
>JAUNPM010000272.1:940-2318 GCA_030536675.1 Clostridia bacterium
TTATGTCATTTATATCTTCACTGTTTTTAATTATATTTCTTATTAAAAAATTTATTCGTTTTCTTGAGGTGTTTCCAAGTATATTTATGCAATCGGCAGGCAGATCCTCTTCTCTTAGCATTTCTGCTCTTATTGCGTCGTCAATGTCGTGATTTACATAAGCTATTTTGTCCGATATCTGAACTATCTTTCCTTCAAGAGTTGACGGAGAGCCTTTCCCTCTGTGATTAAGCATACCGTCAAGGACTTCCTTTGAAAGATTTAACCCCTGTCCGTTTTTTTCGATTCTTTCCACAATTCTCACACTTTGTATATTGTGAAAAAAGCCTCCCGGCACAACACTGTTTAATGCCGCCTCCCCCAAATGCCCAAAGGGAGTATGCCCCAAATCGTGTCCCAGTGCTATTGCTTCCGTCAGATCCTCATTGAGCCTTAAGGCTGACGCTATTGTTCTTGCAATTTGAGATACCTCAAGAGTATGTGTCAGTCTTGTTCTGTAATGATCGCCTTCGGGTGATATAAACACCTGTGTTTTATGCATAAGCCTCCTGAAAGCCTTGCTGTGAAGTATTCTGTCCCTGTCACGTTGATAGCAGGTCCTTATGTCGCACTTTTCCTCATATTTGCCTCGTCCCCTGCTTTCTTTGCTCTTAGCCGCAAAGGGGCTTAACATAAGCTCTTCCATATTTTCGGTACGCTCTCTTATTGTCATAGAATCACCTCTTTACTGAATATATACGTCATAAATATAAAAAATCCTTTTATATTGAAAAAAACTACTGCAAAGCAAAGGTTTGCAATAGTTTTTGATTTAAAAAAATAAATGTTCAATTAAAATTTTAAGACCGATTATAACAAGCACTGCTCCTCCCACTCTTTCGGCATAAGACTGAAAGACACCGCTTATTTTTTTACCCAGCATAACCCCTATGTAGGATAAAACAAAAGCTACCACGCCTATAACACCGCAGGAAACAAATATATTTCCGCTGTCTACAAGAGCAAACGTCACTCCCACAGCCAAAGCGTCGATACTTGTTGCAATTGCAAGCATAGTAAGGTTTTTAAAGGACATAATATTTGCCTGAACGGAAGCTTCCTCCTCATCTGAAAAACTTTCCTTTATCATATTTCCGCCTATAATTGAGAGCAAAATAAAAGCTATCCAGTGGTCAAGGCTTTGTATATATGAGCTGAATCTGCTTGCAAGCAAATAGCCTATTAAAGGCATTACAAACTGAAACACACCAAAAAAAAGACCGAATACAAGGGCGTGTCTTATTTTTATTTTAGGCAGCATTAAACCGTTTGAAACAGACACTGCAAATGCATCCATTGCAAGACTTACGGCAATTATAAACAATTCAAAAAAACTCAT
>JAUNPM010000273.1 GCA_030536675.1 Clostridia bacterium
ACTTTTCATATCAGAATACCCCCTTTGACATAATATGTATATCATCAGGAGTAAATGTCAGACCTACTCTGTCACCTACCTTGTATTCATCCGTAGTATCGATTTTGTATTCGGCACCCATTGTTTTAAATGTTATATCATATATTCCGGGAACAATGTTTTCAGGATCAAAATTATATTCCACATCTGTAATATCTATGCTTTCCGAACCGTCCTTTGTCCACGCCTGAGCATTTGCCCATGTTTTCAAATCTGTTTCAAGAGCCATACTCTCTTTAATATCGTCAATATCCTTATAAATATTAACCGCATATATTATCTCATCATATTCCGTTGCCTCTACCTTGTTTTCATCGGCAACTATAGCCTGTACTGTTTTCATTGTTCCCGCTCCCGTAGAAAATGTTACGGGATAGCTTCCCTTTTCAGGCTTAATGTCATACTCAACCTTAGTTATTGAAACAAGCTGTTCTTCATCCTCCGTTTTCCAAGCCTGGGCATTTGCCCTTGCAATAATTTCGGCTCTTGTAAGCTCTTCTTCAATATCACTTACATCAAGATAAAAGTCATTAGCCGTCATTGACTCTCCCGCCGACATATTGCACACAGGCTTTACCTCGTCCACCTTCATATGTACGGTAATGCTTGTTCCCGCTCTTGTTTCAACTATGGTCTCATAATGAACTCCCTTAAAAAGCACAGACTTTACCTTGCCTGGGAGCTTACCTTCACTTAAAGGCACAATATCTATATCCTCCGGTCTTATTACAACATCTACTCTTTCATCTTTATTAAATCCCAAGTCAACACATTCAAAGAGCTTCCCGTTAAAAGCGACCCTGTAATCTTCTCTCATTATTCCGTCGATTATGTTGCTTTCCCCTATAAAGTTAGCCACATATTTATTAACAGGCTCATTATAAATATCCGTAGGAGAACCTACCTGCTGTATTTCCCCGTCTTTCATAACAACGATCTTATCAGACATTGTAAGAGCCTCTTCTTGGTCGTGAGTAACAAATATAAATGTTATTCCTACCTCTTTTTGTATTTTCTTTAGCTCTCTCTGCATCTCTTTTCTGAGTTTAAGGTCAAGTGCTCCCAAAGGTTCATCAAGAAGCAGCACCTTCGGTTCATTAACAAGAGCTCTGGCAATAGCCACTCTCTGCTGCTGTCCTCCCGACATTTCAGTGACGCTTCTTTTTCCGTAATCTTCAAGGCCAACCAGTTTAAGCATTCTCATAACTTTCTGTTCAATAATATCCTTAGGCTCTTTTTTTAGTTTAAGCCCGAAAGCAATATTATCATACACATTCAAATGAGGAAAAAGCGCATATTTCTGAAAAACGGTATTAAGCTCTCTTTTATGGGGAGGAAGCTCCGAAATATCCTTTCCGTCAAATAAAACAGTACCCTCGTCCTGCTGCAAAAAACCGCCCAATATCCTAAGCAAGGTTGTTTTTCCGCAGCCGCTCGGTCCCAGTAAAGTAACAAATTCATTTTCATATATATCAAGGTTAATACCCTTCAATACGATTTGTCCGTCAAATCCTTTAACAATGTTTTTAAACTGTATTAGCTTATTCATCTCTACCTCCTATTTCCATAAAGCCGAAGCCCCGACCGTAATATGTTAAGAACATTATACATATAATGTAAGTGAATTGCAATAAAAATATTTGTTAAATTTTCGTTTTTTCTATTGATTTAAAGCATTTAAAGTGCTATAATAAGTTTGTTAAAAGATTAACGTAATTTGGTATTCTTTTAACAAAAATTTTACATATGTGATTTCATATCACAGCAATGTTCTTTCTTTTTTAATAAACGGAGGTACTTAATTATGATGAGATTTACTTTACCAAGAGATTTATACTACGGAAAGGACGCCATTGACGTTCTCAAAACAATCAAGGGCAAAAAAGCTATGGTCGTTGTAGGCGGCGGCTCAATGAAAAGATTCGGTTTTTTGGATAAGGTTGTTGCCTGTCTTAAAGAAGCAGGTATGGAGGTTCAGCTTTTTGAAGGTGTAGAGCCCGATCCTTCCGTTGAAACCGTTATGAAGGGTGCAGAAGCAATGAGAGAGTTCGGACCCGACTGGATCGTTTCAATGGGCGGCGGTTCTCCTATAGATGCAGCAAAGGCTATGTGGGTATTTTATGAATATCCCGACTGCACATTTGAACAGCTTATTACTCCCTTCAGCTTCCCTGAATTAAGACAGAAAGCTAAATTTATAGCTATTCCTTCAACCTCAGGCACTGCAACGGAGGTTACAGCTTTCTCTGTTATTACAGATT
>JAUNPM010000274.1 GCA_030536675.1 Clostridia bacterium
CAAGCCTGAAAGAAGAGAATTTGATGTAAGGGTGGATTGGACAGGCTTTGATATTCCAGATGAATTTATTGTGGGCTATGGCTTGGACTATGCTCAAAGATACAGAAATCTTCCGTTTATAGGAGTTCTTCATTTTGATGAGGACGGGGAGCAGGAATAAATGAACAAAAACTATATATATATGGCTATTACGGGAATATTGATAATAATATTCATTGTAATGTATGTGGGTTTTGGAAAGGAAAATAAATTTGAGGATGCAGAGTTTGAAAAGAGAGTAGAGGAGTACTCCCAAAGGCTTAAGGAAGAAAAAGCAAGGGCAGAAGAGGAAAAAGCAAGAGCCGATGAGATACTTGCGGAAACACCGGGAATTGCCTGTTGGGGGGACGGATTTACATACGGCACATACGGCGACGGCACAAGTTATCCCAATAAGCTTGGGGAATTGCTTGAAGAGGAAGGATACCCATATGAGGTAAGCAATATGGGAGTGTACGGAGAGGACAGCAGGACTGTTTTAGGCAGGTGCGGTGCCCTTCCCTTTGTTGTTAAAAGTGATTTTACAATAGACGGAAACGGCGAATTAATTAAAATAGATATAGTTTCGGCGGACGGAAACGAAGTAAACCCCTGTATACAGGACTATAATCCGGGCTTTAATCCCTGTGTGGTAGAGGGAGTTAAGTGTACAATTTACGGCGAAACTACATCGGAGAATATTTATAAGGCAAATGCATATTATTTGAGCCGAGGGGACAACAGTACGGAAAGCGTAGAGGTCAAGGCAGGTACGCAGATCATAACAAGCGGTTCAAGAGATTATAAAAAACACATAAATATACTTCAAATAGGTGACGGGGGCGGATACAGTACAGATACGGAGCTTATTGAACAGACGGAAAGGTTTGTAAACAGCTTGGACGGCTCTCAAAAGTATATTATAATAGGAAGACTAACAGGTGATGATGCTGACAATGAGGCTTATGACAAAGCTATGGAAGCTAAATATGGAAATCATTACATAAACGCAAGAAAGATAATGTGCGGCTATGAGGTTGAAAATGTAGTATACAGTGAGGTTGATAAGGCGGAAGCGGAAAAGGGAAGCATACCGGAGTGCTTGGCTAAGAACGGATACTTAAATGAGGCGGGATATAATGAGCTTGGCAAAATTGTGTTTTCAAGACTTGAAGAATTGGAATTGTTGAACAAATAAAAGGTAAGAGCTATTAAAAGTGTATAAAAATATAGTTAAAATTTCATTAAGTTTTTTATAGGGAAAATTAATATTTAGCTTGCTTTTTTGAAAGAAATAATATATACTGTAAAGTAAGAAATTGGCAGTATAGGGGAAGTAATGTTTAAAAACCGCAGTTAAATGTTACGGATATTGTGCTGTTGATTTAAAACTTATGTAATATTGATACATACACTTAATAAAATTATATTTGTATTGAGTGAGTATTGTTAATTTGCATAAGGTATATAAGCGAATAATTTATGTGCTTTTTGTGCGGCTGTAGACACAAATAGGTATTTAAATATTTGCAAATAATGCTGTTTATACAGCGGAAATCTAAAAAATATGAATGGGAGGAATTAAGATGAATTTAGGTTTCAAAAGAATTACAAGCAGTATTTTAGCATTTGTAATGATGTTTAGTACGCTTGTAGTCGCTAATGTTGCCAGTGTAAGTGCGGCATCAACAGATTTTTATTTAACTGCTGATGACTTAAACAGCGGACTGACAACCGGTACTTCAAGACAGAGTAATATTGTTTTGAGCGAGAATGCGATAAATGCAGGATTGACCATATCAAAAAACGGTAACGGATATTACCAGGAGTATGGTGCAAGAGCGGATGGAAGTAAAAATCTTACAAATGCAACAGGTAAGGAATTTACAACAGAGTACAGACCAAATAGTGAACGTTCATTAAGTTTTACCCCTGCAAGTAACGGTAAGTTGAACGTATATGTTTATACAGACAAAAATGACAGAACATTAACTATAGGTGGTATTTCAAATACTGTATCAGGCAGTGAGCCTTATGTTGTTAAAATTGTTTCTCAAGATGTGACAGCTAACCAAGAGGTTACAATTACTACAAGTACAAATATAGTAATTCTTGCAATTGAATATGTATCAAGTTCAGCAACTTATTCTTGGGCGCTTGATACAAACAGTTTAAACAGTGTTACAGCTGCAAATGTATCAATTGATACAAGTGCTGCGGGAGCAACAAACACTTTAAGTTACAACGGAACAGATTATGTTGTTAAAGAAGCAAAT
>JAUNPM010000275.1 GCA_030536675.1 Clostridia bacterium
GGCGCTAAGCTGGAAGTGGGATATGCCGAAAGAGATAATGAGGAGCTTTGGAAGTCCCTTTCTTTGTGGTATAGAACGTTTTTTAAAGGCGGAAAATAAAAAATGAAGCAATAATATTTTTGAGAGGATAAATATGAAAATAGGAAATGTTGAAACCGATAATAATATTTTTCTTGCACCTATGGCGGGAGTGACCGACAAGGTGTTCAGAACCATATGCAAGGAAATGGGCTGCGGTCTTGTATATTCTGAAATGGTAAGTGCCAAGGGTATGAGATATAACAACAAAAACACAACTACATTGCTTGAAGTGGATCCTTTGGAAAAGCCCTGTGCAGTTCAGATGTTTGGTTCCGAGCCTGAAATAATGGCTGAAATGGCTGAAAGACTTAACCAATACGAGGATATTGCAATAATAGATATAAATATGGGGTGCCCCGCTCCAAAGATAGTTAAAAACGGTGAAGGCTCCGCACTTTCGCTTAAGCCCGATTTGGCGGCAAGGATAATAGAGGCTGTAGCAAGGGCATCGGACAAGCCTGTGACAGTGAAATTCAGAAAGGGTTTTGACGACAACAATATAAATGCAGTGGAAATGGGAAAAATAGCGGAAAATAACGGGGCGGCGGCTGTGACTGTTCACGGCAGAACAAGAGAACAATATTATTCAGGTAAGGCAGATTGGGATATTATAAAGCAGGTCAAGGAGGAAGTGAAAACCATTCCCGTTATAGGAAACGGGGATATTTTTGAACCTGAGGACGCTTTAAATATGTTTAAGTATACGGGCTGTGATGCTGTAATGATAGGAAGAGGCTGTCAGGGGAATCCTTTTATATTTAAGAGGACATTGCACTATATAAACACAGGAGAGCTTTTGACTGAGCCTACTTGGGAGGAAAGACTTGACACGGCTGAAAGACATATGGATATGCTTGCGGATTTTAAGGGTGAAGTGATAGGAATAAGGGAAATGAGAAAAAATCTGGGTTGGTATATAAAGGGAATACCTCACAGTGCCGAAATGAGGGTTAAAATAAATGCTACAAGCGGCAGAGAGAATATGAGAGGTGTTATAAATGAGATGAGGGAGCTTGTTAAAAAGAATATGTAAGGGTGAGATTTATGAATTGTAGAATATATAAACTGAAGAAAATTCATTTTGTTGTATTTGTTTCTTTATTTGTACTGCTGTTCTGCAAAGTTTCATATGCAAATGAGGTTGAAATGTTTAATAATAAGCCTGTTGTAAGAGGTATTGTTGAATGGGATATGGATATAACAAATTTAGAGGAAGTGGAGGAAAATTCCGAATTAATAGTAAGAGGTGTTATACAGAATGAAAAGAAAAGTTTAGTTGGTTCGGATTATACAGGATATATACATACAAATGTGTTGGTTACGGAGGTCTTAAAGGGAGATGAAAATTTAGTAAACAATACAATATCTTTTAGTGAACAATATTTTGAAACGGAAATAGACGGTGTGTCTAAATATGTTATGTATGATAACTATTCACCTGCAATTACAGGAAGAGAATATATACTGTTTTTGAAAAGCTATAAGGGAGATTATGAAGCATATAATGGTGTATACCTCTTGGTTTACGGTGAAAAGGGAAAATATATAGTAAACGAAAATTCCGATAAAACAAGGGCGGTATCAGGTGATGCTGCAGAGGAACTTACAAACGAAGAATTAAATATAGGTCCTTATGGCTCCGAGGTTTACAGAAGTATATATAATGAGGTTATGGAAAAATATACAGGTGATACATCGGATAATAAAAATAATTTAAGAACTAAAAATAATGAAGAAAATGAAAGCAATAATGAAATAACAAGGACTATTGATGAAATAAACGTTATAAACAAAAACGGTGTACTGCTTGTTCCTTTGAGAGATGCCGCAGAATTGACAGGGTGCGATGTGATATGGGACAGTATTTCAAAATCTATTGTTATAAACAAAGATGAGGATACAATAATATTCAAAATAAACAACAGAGAATATAGTGTAAACAGCAATATATATACACTGGATACTGCTCCCCAAATATATGAGGGGAAAACCTATGTGCCCTTAAGAGCTTTAAGCGAGGCAATGGGAATAGAAACAGATTACAATGAAAATGATAATACAGTTACATTAAATTAAAAAAGAGGTTCTTTGCCGAAAATAGGGCAAAGAACCTTTTTGGGATTTAATTATTCTTATCTGTTTTTATTTCATAAATCATATAGTCCAGTTTATCCAAATATTGCTGTTTTACGTGAATTTCGTT
>JAUNPM010000276.1 GCA_030536675.1 Clostridia bacterium
TTGTAAAAGCAGTTATTCTGTTTTCACAAAAATACAAAGAGCTTAAACTTGAAAAACAAATGGCTGAATTTAATGATATATCTCATTATTGTCTTAATATTTTAAGAGATGAACAGGGAAATACCACAGATACGGCAAAGGAATATCAAAAAAAATTTAAGGAAATAATAATCGATGAATATCAGGACAGCAACGATCTTCAGGAGGAAATACTTACAGCCGTTTCAAGGTGTGAAAGCGGAGAAAACAACATTTTTATGGTAGGTGACATTAAACAAGCAATATACCGTTTCAGACAAACCACACCGGAGCTTTTTATAAAAAAATATGACAAATATTCAAGCTCCAAAGAAGATGAAGCTCTTATACTTCTTTCGGAAAATTACAGATCACGAAAAACCGTACTTGATACCTGCAACATTATTTTTAAACAGATAATGGACAGGCAATTGGGTAATGTAGATTATACAGATGAGGTTGCTCTTAACTGCAAGGGGGACTTTCCTTTACCCGACAACAGCTTGAATATATCAAAAAATACTGATGTTATTATTATAGACACCTTTTTGCAGGACGATGAAGAGCCTCAGACAGATCCTAAAACAGCCGAGGCGGCAGCCGTTGCCCAAAAAATAAATCATATGCTTAATGTGGATCCTCTCTATATTTACGACAAAGAGCTTAAGGAATACAGACCTCTCTGCAAAAAAGACATAGTAATTCTTGTAAACCGCAGAACAAATGCGGGAGTATTTTACGAAGAGCTTAACTCGGCAGGCATAAGCTGTGTTTTTGAAACTGCCGATCCTCTTTTTAAAACTACGGAGGTAAAATTGATAATTTCCCTTTTAAGGCTTATTGACAATCCTTACAATGACATAGACATTGTAAATGTTCTTCATTCACCTGTTTATTGTCTTTCATTTGACGATATTGCGGAAATAAGGCTTGAAAACAGGGAGTTGGATATATACTCTTCAATACTTGAATATGCTCAAAGCTCCCATAAAATAAGCAGTGTACTTAATAATTTTTTAAATGATCTGAACTATTACAGAGATTTTGCAATACATAATTCCCTTTCAGAGCTTATTACAGAAATATATGACAAAAGCAATTTTTTCAGCTACACGGGAATACTCAACGAGGGAGGCTTAAAGCAGGCAAATTTAAGGCTTTTCAGAGAAAGAGCTGTGGAATTTGAGGCAAATCCAAATGCAGACATACACACATTTTTAAATTACATAGACACGGACTTAAGCGATGAGGTCTTGCCTAAGGATAAAGAAAGCTCAGCCTCACTTACCTCCGAGGGTGAGGACGCAGTCAGAATAATGACCATACACAAAAGCAAGGGGCTTGAATTTCCCGTTGTATTTGTATCACAGCTTCAAAATTCCTTTAACAGGCGCTTTAAAGCAAATGACTATATTTTTGACAGAGAGCTTGGCATAGGCTTAAAATACATTGACAATGAAAACAGAATAAGGTACAGAACACAGCCCTATGATATAATAATCGAAAAATACGAAGAAGAAGAATTATCCGAAAATTTACGTCTTTTGTACGTTGCCCTTACAAGAGCCGTAGAAAAACTTATAATTACGGGAGTTGCAACATCAGCGCCTTCAAAAACAGGAAAATATGCACAATTAAACGATATTGCAGAGGACAAAACAACACTTCTGCCCTTTCCTGTAAGAACTCTTGCCGACTGTCCTCTTTTTTGGGTGCTTTCAGCCTTAAAAAGAACCGAGCTTTATCCCAATAACATTATTAAGCAAAATTGGATAAATATTAAAAATGTAACGGGACTTTCAGACCTTAAGGGTGAAGCCGCTCTAAGCATTATGGATAAAATAAACAATGCCCAAAAGGAAAGCGGCAATACTTACACAGACATTATAGAAGAGCGCCTTAATTATACTTATCCCTACAAAGCTGAAACCCTTATTCCCTCTAAAATTTCAATAACGGAAATAAAAAGAAAAATGACCGAAGAAAGTGATGATACCTTTAACTACTATTCTTCCTCAATACTTAAGGGCAGCAATTCCTTTGGCGAAAAGGAAAGCTCCTTTACATTTGCACAAATGGGCACCCTTTATCATACTGTTATGGAATATATGGATTTTGACAAAATAAGCTCACCCAATGATGCAGAGCTATTTTTAAAAGATCTTCTTGACAGGGAAATTATCACAAATGAAGAGCTTGAAGCAATAAGCATTGAAAAAATAAAAAAATTTATTGCTTCTCACCTTTTCAGCCG
>JAUNPM010000012.1:0-258 GCA_030536675.1 Clostridia bacterium
TCGGCGGTTATGGTCGTTGTACCTATGCTTATGATAGTAATGTATGCCTTTACAAAAGAGGGAAATTCCGTAATGAGCGTTAGATTTACACTTGAGAATTTTGCGGCGTTCTTTTCGGATAGGGTATTTTTTGACGTACTTAAAAGATCCCTTTTTATTGCAGTGCTTACAACGGTGGTCTGTATATTTATAGTTTATCCCGCAGCATACATATTTGATAAAATGAAGCCAAAGTCACATGAGGTAATGGTGCTTATG
>JAUNPM010000012.1:268-15460 GCA_030536675.1 Clostridia bacterium
ATAAATATGCTTGTGAGAACTTATGCATGGAGAGGTATACTTGAAAAAACGGGACTTATAAATTCGATGCTGGGATTATTTGGAATAGGACCCTTTAAGCTCCTTGAAACGCCTTTTGCCGTTGTGCTTGGTATGGTATATAATTTTGTGCCTTTTATGATATTGCAGATATACACGGCTTTAAGCAAAATGGACAACAGCTATATTGAGGCGGCAAGCGATCTGGGAGCGAATAAGGTCCAGACCTTTATAAAGGTAACTCTTCCTTTGTCCGTTCCCGGAATTATAAGCGGAATAACTCTTGTGTTTCTGCCTGCCGTGTCAAGCTTCTTTATTCCGAAGCTTTTAGGCGGCGGTCAATATATGCTTATAGGTAATGTAATTGAAAATCAATTTCTTACGACGGGAAACTGGGGATTCGGAAGTGCTATTTCCCTTATAATGTCTGTTATAATCGTAATTGCAATGTATGCGGCAAGACGTATAGACAAACGTATCTCCGTAAAAGGAGGTAATGACTGATGAAAAATAATAAAATAAGATCAAGGGAAAACAAACATATTTTTTCAAAAATATTTATAGTATTGCTTATGTTTTTCTTTTATCTGCCAATAGTATATACTGTGGTATTTTCATTTAATAAATCAAAATCTTTAAGTAAATTTACGGGATTTTCATTGCAGTGGTATACAAAGCTGTTTAACAACAGCGATATGATGGATTCTATATTTTATACAATAGCTATTGCAGTAATTGCAACAGTGGTGGCAACAATTGCGGGGACTGTAACTGCAATTGGTCTTTCAAAATCAAATAAGGTCTTAAGAGGCATTGTTGAACAAATAAATGACCTGCCTATTATGAATCCCGATATTGTAACGGCAATAGGTCTTTTGATGTTTTTCAGCTCTCTTGCTGTGAAAAAGGGATTTTTGACCTTGCTTTTGGCACATATTATGTTTTGTATACCATTTGTAATATTAAGCGTTATGCCAAAGCTAAGATCTCTTGATCCCAATATACTTGACGCAGCTCTTGATCTGGGCTGTACTCCCGTGCAGGCTCTTACAAAGGTAATTGTGCCACAGATAACGTCGGGGATATTAGCAGGTGCCCTTATTTCATTTACAATGAGCTTTGATGATTTTGTGATATCATACTTTGTTACGGGAAACGGAGTAAACAACATTTCAATTATGATATATACAATGGCTAAGAGGGTAAATCCCACAATAAATGCTGTTTCAACTCTTATAATAGGTGTAATAACAATAGGGCTTTTGGTTGTGAACATTGCGCCTGTAATAAGAGAAAAAAATAAAATTAAAAAGGAGAAAATCAAATGAAAAAAATTATTGCATTGGCGGCAGCTTCTGTTTTTATGCTTTCAGGCTGCGGAGGTTCAGGTCAGTCAACAGAGGATGCTGTTGCAAAATACGGTTCTGACACACTTAAGTTTTATAACTGGGGTGAATATATAGGTGAGGACGTTATTGCCAACTTTGAAAAGGAATACGGTGTAGATGTAATATCAGAATATTTTGATTCAAATGAGGCAATGTATACTAAGCTCCAGGCGGGAGATAAATATGATATACTTGTTCCTTCCGATTATATGATAGAGAGGCTGATAAGGGAAGATATGCTTCAGCCTATTGACAAGAGCGTTATACCTAACTTGGAAAATCTTGCAGACGGTGTTAAAAATCTTGACTATGATCCCGACAATACCTATTCAGTGCCTTATTTCTGGGGTGATGTGGGACTTCTGTATAATAAAAACAACGTGTCTAAGGAAGAAATAGAGGCAGAGGGATACAATATACTTAAAAATGAAAAATATAAGGGAAGTATATATATATATGATTCCGAAAGAGATGCTTTTATGGTTGCTTTAAAGGCTTTGGGCTATTCAATGAATACCGAAAGCGATGATGAGATAAATGCGGCTTATGAGTGGCTTAAGGAAGTAAATTCCACAATGGAGCCTTCTTATGTAACAGATGAGGTCATTGATTCAATGGCTAACGGAAACAAGGACATTGCCGTTGTTTACAGCGGTGACGCAGCTTATATTTTGTCACAGAATGAGGATATGGCTTTTTGCATACCTAATGAGGGTACAAATATATGGAGCGACGCTATGGTAATACCTAAAAATGCGGAAAATCCAAAGCTGGCAAATGAATTTATAAATTATATTTTGAGCTATGATGCTTCCTATTCAAATTCATCAACTGTAGGCTATGCTTCTTCAAATAAGGAGGTTCTTGAAGAAATGTCCTCAGAGGGCGGAGAATATTATGAAAATGAAGCCTATATGCCGAGAATAGGATATGAAAAGGATGAAATTTTTAAGGATAATGAAGTGCTGAGAGTTAAGCTGTCAGAGCTTTGGGCTAAGGTCAAGGCAGAATAATAAAAAATATTTTGAAATGAGAAACAGTTGTTCGTAAATGAGCAGCTGTTTTTAAAATGGAAGTGTTTGAATATTAAGCTGTGGTTTTAATGGATTTAATTTTTATACTCTGACATAGTGCTTATAATGAGCATTAGGGAGTTATCAAAGCCTGTTTGTGCTTTATTGTATAAGTTTATTAAATCCTTTGGGGTTAATATAAAGGATTTGTCCTTTAAATATATTTTGTATTCAAATGAGGAATTATTAGTTTGTGGACAATTTAATTTTTCGTATTTAATATTAAGCCTTTTAAAGGCATTTAGGACAGACTGTATTTGCTTTGTTGTTTCTTCATTTATTTTATTATCATTGTCTATTATATCTTTAAGTAAATGGAAATTTTGAAGGGAATCTTTTAAATCCGAAATATTAAGATCTAAAGCATTGGCAATTTTCAATTGAATGTCAATTGGAGGTATTCTTGTGCCTGCTTCGTAATTTATAAGCGCATTTCTTGAGATCCCTGATTTTTCGGCAAGCTCCTTTTGGGTCAAATTTTGCTTTTTTCGTTCTTTTTTTATTTCTTCTCCTGTCATTTGTTTACCTCCGAAATTTTAATAAGAAAATGTTGGGTTGTTGACTTTTTTGTACTGCAAAAGTGTAAAATTTATTTTAAAAAAGTGCTTATGCTTTAGGATAAAAAAGTACCTTGTATCTTAAATGTATACATTGTACACAAAAGATACAAGGTACTGAAATTAAATTGATCAACTGCTCTGTAAATTACTGTAGTAAAAACAGACTGCTTGTTTTAGGCTTTAGCTGTATTTACTTTTTCTGTAAGAGCTTTTAAGCCGCTTATTGAAACGATAATACCAAGTATGAATAATGCAACGGCAAAGGCAAGCTGCAAAATGTCACCGCCCATATTAGTCGTTGTTGCATTAATAACACCTGTAAACTTAGTATAAATTGTGATACAAAGCATTGAAAGTGTAACTAAAAGCATAATGATCATTGGGATCCAAAGCATCCAGCCTTGTCTGTTTGTTTTCTTAAAGAATACTGCACAGGCAATAAGAGCAAGGGCTGATAAAAGCTGATTAGCTGAGCCAAACAATGGCCATATATCCTTATAGCCGACCTTAGCAAGAGCAAATGCAACTGCCAAGGTAATAAATGTGGAGAAGTATTTATTAGTACAAACCTTAGTTATACCGCTCATATTTTCTTCATCTGTATCTGCATCAAGGAAAAATTCCTCAAAGGCAAGTCTTCCTATTCTTGCAACAGAGTCAAGAGATGTAAGGGCAAAAGCGGAAACTGCAAGTGTAATAAGCGTCATACTGATGCTTTCCGGTATACCAAGCTTAACAAGGAAGCCTGCAACACCTGTTGCAAAAATAACAGGCTGCGTCATATCAGGAATAACTCCGCCCTTTGCAATAGCGCCTACTGCAATAAGAGCAATAACTGCAAGCATACTTTCCATAAGCATTGCACCAAAGGAAACAGGAAGCATATTTTTCTCGTTCTTGATCTGCTTTGATGCAGTACCTGATGAAACCAATGAGTGGAAGCCTGAAACTGCACCACAGGCAATAGTTACAAAAAGGTATGGAAAAACAGTCTGACCATCTACATTCCAACCGTTAAAGGCTTGAAGCTCCATAGTTGGGTTTGCAATAAGCACACCTACAACTGAAGCAACTATCATTGCAACAAGGAGATAGCTGTTAAGGTAATCTCTTGGCTGAAGTAATATCCATACAGGAGCAATAGACGCAATTGCTATATAAATAAATACAATAATGTGCCATGCACCTGTTCCTATGTATATAGGTACAAAAAGACCTACAGCAATACATACTACCAAAATGGCAATTGCAACAATGGTATTGATCCACTTGTTTGCTTTGCTTTTTCTTAAATACATACCAAGACCTACTGCTGCAACAATGAAAAGACAGCTTGTCATTGCAACCTGACCGTTTGCAAGTATTGTAGAAGTGCCGTCATCGGAAAAGCCGTTAAATGTTTTACAAACAACATCGGCAAAGGCAGCAACTACAAGAATTGAGAATAACCACGTGAAAAGCATAAAAAGCTTTTTGCCTATCTTACCAATGTAAAGCTCAATAATGTAACCGATAGTTCTGCCCTTGTTTTTAACAGACGCATACATTGATGCAAAATCCTGAACTGCACCGAAGAATACACCGCCGATCAAAATCCAAAGTAAAACAGGCACCCAGCCGAAAATTGCCGCCTGAATAGGACCGTTAATGGGACCTGCACCTGCAATTGATGCAAACTGGTGACCAAATACTACATTAGTATCGGCAGGAACATAGTCTACACCGTCCTCCATTTCATAGGCAGGCGTTTTTGCGTTTTCATCGATACCCCATAAATTGGCAAGATACCTGCCGTAAATAAGGTATGCTCCGCCTAATACAATGATTGCTATAATCATCATAATTAAACCATTCATTAAAATTCCTCCTTAATATTTAAAATGCAAATTAATTTTACAACTTTTTTTAGGAAATTACAATAAAAAATTAAGAAATTATTAAAATATTTTTAAATATAAAACTTGCATAGGAATTTATATAAAAACTTGTAAAAAAATTTATTAAAAACTATTGACAAAGTTTATTGGATGTGCTATATTATATTTAAAGTTAGCACTCGGTTTAAATGAGTGCTAACAAATGAAAGCGGAAGGTGATAAGTGTGGCTTTAAATGAAAGAAAAATAAAAATTTTGGAGGCAATTATCACTGACTATATTGCTACTGCCGAACCTGTGGGTTCCAGAACAATAGCTAAAAAGTATGACTTGGGCGTTTCTCCTGCAACCATCAGAAATGAAATGAGTGATCTGGAGGAAATGGGCTTTATTGAACAGCCTCATACTTCGGCAGGAAGAATACCTTCTGAAAGAGGCTACAGACTTTATGTGGATAATATGATGAGGTCAAGAGAGCTTACAAGTGATGAGGTGGAATTTCTTAAAAATGCAATTTCCCTTAATGTAGGAAGAGTGGAATACCTTATGCAGCAGACTGCAAAGGCTCTTGCAATGCTTACCAATTATACAACGGTGGTCACGGAGCCTAAAAGCACTAAGGTGAAAATAAAGCATATACAGCTTGTGCCCATAGATTCAAATACTGTGGCGGCTGTTGTTGTGACAGACAGCAAGGCTATAAAAAACCATATTATAAGAACAGGTTCTCTTCCAAACGGAGAAGAGCTGTATAAAATATCATATGAAATAACAAATATTATTAAGGACTGTTCTCTTGAGGATATAGATAAAGAGGCAACGAGCAGGCTTATAAATAAGTTTGATAATTATAAGGAGCTTATTGCAAAGGTTTTTAAAGCAATAATAAATACGGCAAGACAAGAGGAGGATGTGCATCTTTATACAAGCGGTGTGAGAAATCTTCTTGGATTTCCGGAATTCAGCGATATAGAAAAGGCGAGAAATATTTTCAGAGCTTTTGAAGAAAAGGATATGCTTATTACTCTCTTAGGTGAGGGTGATGATAAAGCTGCCGACAAAATTCAGATATTAATAGGCGGTGAAAACAATATGGAGGAGTTGAAGGATTGCAGTATTGTTAAAGCTAATTACAAGTTTGGAGTTAATTCAATGGGACGTATTGGTGTTATAGGTCCCACAAGAATGAATTATTCTCAGACGGTGTCTGTATTAGACGAAATTGTTAAAAAGCTGGATACTATAATTGATTCAATGCTTGGCAACGGAGAGGGAGGATATGATGGATAGCAGTATGGATAAGGATATGGAAAAGACGGTAGATCAAGACGCTGTTGAAAACAACGAAGAAGTGAAGGAAACGGCTGAAGAGAAAACAGAAGCAAAGGAATTTCAGGAAGATGAAAAAACTGAAGAAGAAACTCTTGAAGAAAAGCTGGTAAAGGCTGAAGAGCAGGTCAAGGAAGCTCAGGATAAATGGTTAAGACAGCTTGCCGAATTTGAAAATTTCAGGAAAAGAACAAATCAGGAAAAACAGGGTATGTACAACAACGGCGTGAGAGATACGGTTGAAAAATTCCTTCCTGTTGTTGACAACTTTGAAAGAGCTGTTGCTGCTACAGAGGATAAGGAAAGCAGCACTTACAAGGGTATAGAAATGATTTTAAAGCAAATGCTTGATGTAATGAAAGCGGCAGGCGTTGAAGAAATACCCGCAGAGGGCGAGCCTTTTGATCCAAACATTCATTCAGCGGTAATGCATATTGAAGATGAAAGCTGTGACGAAAATGTAGTCGTTGAGGTGTTCCAAAAGGGTTATAAGCACAGTGATAAGGTAATAAGACCTGCTATGGTCAAGGTTGCAAATTAGACATTTGTAATTTAAGCTGTCGAACACTTATAAGAAATCAAAAACAAGTAAAAAATTATATATAATTAATTTTAAAAGGAGAGAGAATAATGGGAAAGATTATCGGTATTGACTTAGGTACAACAAACTCTTGCGTAGCTGTTATGGAGGGCGGTCAGCCTACAGTTATAGCAAATGCTGAAGGTGAAAGAACAACTCCTTCTATTGTAGGCTTTACAAAAAACGGTGAAAGATTAGTCGGTGAAACAGCTAAACGTCAGGCTGTTACAAATGTAGACGGTACAGTAATTTCAATTAAAAGACATATGGGTGAGGATTACAAGTTTGCCAATGACGGTAAGCAGTATTCTCCTCAGGAAATTTCAGCAATGATATTGCAGAAGTTAAAGAAGGACGCAGAGGCATATATCGGTGAATCCGTAACAGAGGCTGTTATTACGGTACCTGCTTACTTTACGGACTCTCAAAGACAGGCAACAAAGGACGCAGGTAAGATTGCGGGTCTTGATGTTAAGAGAATAATAAATGAGCCTACTGCCGCTGCTCTTGCGTATGGTCTTGACAATGAGCAGGAACAGACTATAATGGTATATGACCTTGGCGGCGGTACTTTTGATGTGTCTATTATTGAAATTGGCGACGGTGTAATCGAAGTTCTTGCAACAAGCGGAAACAACCACTTAGGCGGTGACGACTTTGACCAGAGAATAATCGATTATTTAGTAAGTGATTTTAAGGCTAAGGAAGGCATCGACCTTTCAAGTGATAAAATGGCTATGCAGAGATTAAAGGAAGCTGCTGAAAAGGCTAAGAAGGAATTGTCATCAGCAACAACTTCAAATATTAATATTCCGTATATTACTGTAGGTGCTGACGGCCCTAAGCATTTAGATGTAACATTATCAAGAGCTAAGTTTAACGAGCTTACTCACGATCTTGTTGAAGCAACATTAGGTCCTGTTCAGACTGCTTTAAAAGACGCTGACATTTCAGCAAGCGAGCTTTCAAAGGTATTGCTTGTAGGCGGTTCTACAAGAATCCCCGCAGTACAGGACGAGGTACAGAAGATAACAGGCAAGGAGCCTTTCAAGGGAATCAACCCTGATGAGTGTGTTGCGATCGGTGCATCTATACAGGGCGGTAAGTTAGCAGGGGACGAGGGTGCAGGTTCTATACTTCTTTTGGACGTAACTCCTCTTACACTGGGTATTGAAACAGCAGGCGGTGTTGCAACTGCTTTGATACCAAGAAATACTACTATTCCTACAAATAAAAAGCAGATATTCTCAACTTATGAGGACAATCAGACTGCCGTAGATATTAACATTGTTCAGGGTGAAAGACCTATGGCTAAGGACAACAAGAGCTTGGGAAGATTCCGTCTTGACGGCATTGCTCCCGCTCCAAGAGGTATCCCTCAGATCGAGGTTACTTTTGATATTGATGCCAACGGTATTACAAAGGTTTCAGCTAAGGACCTTGGAACAGGCAAGGAACAGAATATTACGATCACTTCTTCAACTAACTTAAGTGATGAAGAAATTGATAAGGCTGTTAAAGAAGCTGAACAGTATGCTGAACAGGACGCTAAGAGAAAGGAAGCCGTTGACACAAAGAATGAGGCTGACGGATTAGTGTTCCAGACTGAAAAGCTTATTAAGGATTTAGGTGATAAGCTTAGTGCTGAGGATAAGGCTAAGATCGAGGCAGAGGTTGAAAATCTTAAGAAGGTAAACGACGGTCTTAATGCAGAGAGTATGAGTGAAACAGACGTTGCAACTTTAAAGACTGCCTGCGAGTCATTAAATAAGGTTGTTCAGGATTTCTCAACTAAGATGTATGAGGCTGCACAGGCAGCAGGCGTTGACCCTAATGCACAGGGAAATGCAGGCGGAGCAGGCGCAGATGATGAAATTATTGACGGCTGATAATTAAGTTGCTGACAAAATTATATAAACAAGAGTCAGAGCTTTTAAGGGCTCCGACTCTTTGTTGCGGTTAAGCATAAATTTGTAAAGAGGTGAAATTATGGCTTCCAAAAGGGATTATTACGAAGTTCTGGGTGTGACAAAAGGAGCTTCCGATGCGGAAATAAAAAAGGCATACAGGAAAATGGCTAAAAAATATCACCCTGACGCCAATCCTGACAATAAAGACGCCGAAGCTAAGTTTAAAGAAGTAAATGAGGCATATGAAGTTTTAAGCGATCCACAGAAAAAGGCAGCTTATGATCAGTACGGACACGCAGCCTTTGAACAAGGCGGTATGGGCGGCGCAGGCGGCTTTAGCGGCGGATTCAGCGGAATGGATATGGGAGATATATTCAGTGATATACTGGGTGGATTCGGTGGATTCGGAGATATATTCGGAGGCGGACGCTCAAGCGGAAGGAGAGGCCCGCAAAGGGGCGATGATCTTAGAATGAATCTTACCATTTCCTTTGAAGAGTCAATGTTTGGCTGTGTGAAGGAAATCAATGTGCCTGTAAGTGAAAAATGCTCCGATTGTAACGGTACGGGAGCAAAACCCGGAACAACTGCGGAAACCTGTCCAAATTGTCACGGAACGGGACAGGAAAGAGTTACAACGAGGACGCCTTTCGGAATGGCGCAGACTGTGAGAACCTGTTCACAGTGCGGCGGCGAAGGCAAGATAATAAAAGAAAAATGCCCTAAGTGCGGTGGCAAGGGCAGTGTAACGGAAAAGAAAACCGTGCAGGTGGATATACCAAAGGGTATTTCTCACGGTCAGTCTATAAGGAAAAAGGGACTTGGAAGAGCAGGCACGGGAGGAGGAGAAAACGGAGATCTGTTTATACAGATACTTGTTACTCCAAGCAGACAGTTCAGAAGAGAGGGCAATGACCTTTTCACGGAAATATCGGTAAATATTGTTGAAGCGACTTTGGGAGCTGAAATTAAGATACCTACAATTGACGGTGAGGAAAATTACAGCCTTAAGGCGGGTACTCAGCCTGATACAAGGATAACCTTAAGAGGTAAGGGCGCTTATAATGTAAGAAATGACAAGTCAAGAGGTAATCTTATCGTTACGGTCAAGGTTGTTGTTCCTACGGATCTTAAAAAAGAACAAAAGGAGCTCTTGCAGAAATTCGGCGACAGCTTAAACGGTATTTCACCTAAGAAAAAAGGATTTTTCGGAAAATAATAAATATTTACCTGTAAATCAGCATAAGCTCATACTTGTGCTGATTTTTTATTTTATTTTTTTGTAAAATTTATTAAGAAATTTGGTATTTACTATTGACTATTTATTACAAAAATCTTAAAATTAATTTATAAATAAAATATGAAAGGAAAGTAAAAAGGTGTTTATTCCAAAGTTATTTCAAATTATTAAAGAGTCACCTCAGGATCTGAAAGGCAAGAACTTAGCCAATGATATTGTGGCAGGGCTTATTGTGGCAGTTGTGGCACTGCCTCTTTCAATAGCTCTTGCAATATCATCAGGGGTAAGTCCCGAGGTGGGACTTATAACTGCCATTGTTGCGGGCTTCCTTATTTCGTTTTTGGGAGGAAGCAGGGTACAGATAGGCGGACCTACTGCTGCATTTGTTGTTATTATATGCGGTATTATTGAACAATACGGTGTTGACGGACTTATAATTGCGACCATTATGGCAGGAGCTTTTCTTATAGTGTTCGGGCTTTTAAAGCTGGGAGATGTAATTAAGTTTATACCGTTTCCCATTACTGTAGGTTTTACTACAGGTATTGCTGTTACGTTGTTTTCAACTCAGCTCAATGATTTCCTTGGTATGAATATTTCGGGTATAAGTTCTGAATTTATACCTAAGTGGGGTACATATATTCAAAATTTGGACAAAATAGATTTGTGGGCCGGGGCTATCGGTGTGGGAAGTATTGTTATAAGTGTTGTTTGGGGGAAAATAAATAAAAAAATTCCGGGGTCACTTATTGCTCTTATTGTAACAACGATTGCCGTAATGATTATGCAGAAAAACGGAATTGCTGAATCTGTACAGACTATAGGCTCTAAATTCACGGACCTTAAGGGGGCAATGCCCTTACCTCATTTGCCTGATTTCAAGGGCATTGATGTTGCACAGCTTATACAGCCTGCCCTTACTATTGCAATACTTGCAGGTATAGAATCTCTTTTGTCGGCAGTAGTTGCAGACGGTATGACAGGTGATAAGCATAACTCAAATCAGGAGCTTATTGCTCAGGGAATTGCAAACATTGGTTCAGCTTTATTTGGCGGACTTCCTGCAACAGGGGCTATTGCAAGAACTGCCGCAAATATAAGAAACGGTGGAAGAACTCCCATTGCGGGTATGGTGCACGCTGTTGTTCTTCTTATAATTATGCTTGTGGCAATGCCTTTGGCAAAGCTCATACCTATGCCTACACTGGCAGGCATACTTATTGTTGTAAGTTGGAATATGTGTGAATTTAAAGAATTTGCCGAAATTGCAAGAACAACAAAAAGTGATATGGCTATTTTGATAATTACATTTATACTTACGGTGGTATTTGACCTTGTAATTGCCATTGAAATAGGTATGGTTATGGCAATGTTCCTGTTTATGAAGAAAATGTCTGAAAGTTTCAATATTAATACGGTTTCAAAGGAACACGAAAATGATACATATAAGTATATAAACAATGAAATAATGGTCTATGAGCTTGCAGGACCTATGTTTTTCGGTGCGTCTACAAGATTTATGGACGTTATGAAAAAAATGAATGTTAAAAGTGATGTGCTTATATTAAGAATGACAAATGTACCCATAATTGACGGTACGTCCCTTGATTCACTTCATTATGTAATAGACTATGCAAAACAGCATCATATTCTTGTGCTGTATGCCGAATTGCAGCCACAGCCGTTGAAGGTGCTTAAAAAGTTTGGCTGTGAAAAGAGAATGGGTAAAGAAAGATTTTTTGCAACTATGGACGAGGCTTATGCTTTTGCTCAGGAAATCGTTACAATAAGCAAGGAAAACAGGAAAAATAGGACAAGAAAAAATAAGGTCGAAAAGTAAATGAAAAGACTTTATTTATTGCGTAAATAACAAACGGTTAATATATATGAGCAGCAGTTTGTAAATATGTTAAAATATTGCTTCATTGGCATAAAAATTTCTTGACTTATGCTTTTGCAAGTGTTATTATGATATTAATTGAAGTTTAAAGTGTTGATGAGGACAGTAGCTTTTGTTTAGTCATTCAGAGAGGAATGTGTCGGCTGTGAACATTCTATGACGGCAGAATGTGAAAACCACCTCTGAACGGCTCTAATAAAGCTCGGTTAAGCTCCGTTAAAGGCTTATAAGAGGCAGCTTTTGCTGCAATTAGGGTGGAACCACGGTAACTCGTCCCTTTGGGGATTAGTTGCCGTTTTTTTATAAGTAAAAAATGACAAGCAATAATATTATAAAAGGAGTGTAAAAAATGGTAAATGTTACTTTAAAAGACGGAAGCGTAAAGGCTTATGAGGCAGGGACTTCTATTCTTGATATTGCAAGAGATCTAAGCGAAGGGCTTGCAAGAAATGCCTGCTGCGGAATGATAAACGGTGAAGTTGTTGACCTGAGAGAAGGCGTTAAGGAGGACTGCAATGTTGCTATATGCACATTTGACGATCCCGAGGGAAAAAGAGCCTTCAGACATACTGCATCTCATATTCTTGCACAGGCGGTAAAGAGATTATATCCCGATGCTAAGCTTGCAATAGGACCTTCAACGGAGGACGGCTTTTATTATGACTTTGATGATATAACTTTTAATCCCGAAGATTTTGAAAAAATTGAAAAGGAAATGAAGAAAATAGTTAAGGAAAATCTTCCCATTGAAAAGTTTGAGCTTCCCAGAGATGAGGCAGTTAAATTTATGGAAGAAAAAAATGAGCCTTATAAGGTGGAGCTTATTAATGATTTGCCTGAGGACGCTGTAATTTCTTTTTATAAGCAGGGTGAATTTACAGATCTTTGTGCAGGACCTCATCTTATGTCAACAAAGCCTGTTAAGGCAATTAAAATAATGAGTGTTGCGGGAGCTTATTGGAGAGGAAGCGAAAAGAACAAAATGCTTTCACGTCTTTATGCAACTGCATATACTAAAGCAAGTGACCTTGAGGCTTATGTTAATATGCTTGAGGAAGCTAAAAAGAGAGATCACAGAAAGCTGGGCAAGGAGCTTGGTCTTTTCTGTATTTTAGACGAGGGTCCAGGATTTCCCTTCTTCCTGCCAAAGGGTATGGTGCTTAAAAATACTCTTCTTGAATACTGGAGAGAGATCCATACAAGAGCAGGATATGTTGAAATACAGACTCCTATGATGCTTAACAGACAGCTTTGGGAGCGTTCAGGACATTGGGATCATTATAAGGAGAATATGTATACAACTAAAATTGATGATGTGGATTTTGCAATAAAGCCTATGAACTGCCCCGGTGGTATGCTTGTTTATATGCAGGAGCCTCATTCATACAGAGATCTGCCTATAAGAGCAGGTGAAATAGGTCTTGTACACAGACACGAAAAGAGCGGTGCTTTACACGGACTTATGAGAGTAAGATGTTTTTCACAGGACGACGCTCACATATTTATGACGCCTGACCAGATAAAGGACGAAATAAAGGGTGTTGTTGCTCTTATTGATGAGGTTTATTCTCTCTTTGGATTTAATTATCATATTGAGCTTTCAACTCGTCCCGAGGATTCAATGGGAAGCGATGAGGAATGGGAAAGAGCTACGGAGGGTCTTAAGGGCGCCCTTGATGAGCTTGGAAGAGATTATGTTATAAATGAAGGGGACGGTGCTTTTTACGGTCCTAAGATCGACTTCCACCTTGAGGATTCTCTCGGAAGAACGTGGCAGTGCGGAACTATTCAGCTTGATATGCAGCTGCCTGAAAGATTTGAACTTGAATATACGGACAAGGACGGTACTAAGAAGCGTCCTGTTATGATCCACAGGGTTGTATTTGGTTCTGTTGAAAGATTTATAGGTATACTTACGGAACACTTTGCGGGACATTTTCCAACTTGGCTTGCACCTGTACAGGTGAAGATACTTCCTATTTCAGACAAGTATGCAGACTATGCTTCAAAGGTCGAGGCAGCGTTTAAGGAGGCGGGAGTAAGAGTTGAAACCGACCAAAGAGCTGAAAAGATAGGATATAAAATAAGAGAGGCAAGAAATGAAAGAGTGCCTTATATTGTTGTAGTAGGTGAAAAAGAGGCGGAAGAAGGTACAGTTTCCGTAAGATGCAAGGCTGAGGATCTGGGAAGCTATAAATTAGAGGATTTCGTAAAGGAAATAAAAGAAGAAATTAAGAATAAAACAAAGCGTTGGTAAAAAAACGGGCTGCCGAATGAGTCGGCAGCCTGACAAGGCTTTGCTTTTGGGAGGTTAAAATGTCTGATAATACAATAGAAAACAAAAAGACAGTAAAAAAAGAGGCAACTCTTATATCATATATACCCGATCTTAAGGTAGTGGACGCTACTTTAAGAGATGGAGGGCTTGTAAATAACTTTAGATTCAGCGACGATTTTGTAAAGGATCTTTATAAAGCCAATATTAAAGCAGGCGTTGACTATATGGAGTTTGGATACAAGGCATCAAAAGAGGTATTTGACGAAAAGGAATTCGGTAAATGGAAGTTTTGCGTTGACAGTGATGTGAGAGAGATAGTAGGTGAAAATAATACTCCTCTTAAGCTTGCTGTTATGCTTGACGTGGGAAGAACTGACAAAAACGATGTTTTGCCTAAAGAAGAAAGTCCTTTTGATCTTATAAGAATTGCTACATATATTCATCAGATACCTGCGGCAATTGAGCTTATTGAAGATGCAAAGGCTAAGGGTTATGAGGTTTCCGTAAATATTATGGCTGTATCAAAGGTAAGAGAGGACCAGCTTGATGAGGGACTTGAGCTTCTTGCTCACAGCAGAGCAGATATTATATATCTTGTGGACAGCTTTGGATCTTTTTATCCCGAAGAAATAGAAAGATTGGCTAAAAAGTATGTTGAGATAGGAAAGAAATACAACAAGAAAATCGGCTTCCACGGACACAATAATCAGCAGCTTGCTTTTGCCAACACAATTACCGCATTGAGAAACGGAGCAACTCTTATTGACGCTACAATGAGCGGTATAGGAAGAGGTGCAGGAAATTGTTTTATGGAGCTTCTTTTGGGATTTTTAAGAAATCCTAAGTACAATGTTGTGCCTACAATGGATTTTGTTGAAAAGCATATACTTAAATTGAGAGAAGAGGGCGTTGTTTGGGGATATGACTTTCCGTATTTTATGACGGGTGTTTTGAATTGTCACCCGCGTTCCGCAATTAAATTTACACAGGAAAAGAGAACGGATTATAAAAACTTTTATCACGAAATATTGGATATGGAT
>JAUNPM010000277.1 GCA_030536675.1 Clostridia bacterium
TAAAAAAGTACTTAACGATACTTTCATTGAAATGGCTGAAAAGGGCATTGATGAATATAAGCTAAAGGGAGTTATAAACAATATTAAGTTTTTCTTTAAAGAAGAGGACTTTGGATACAAACCAAAGGGGTTATTTTATGGGCTTTTGGTTTTAAACAGTTATCTTAAGGGCAGAGAAAATTTTGAAAGCATTGAAATCAATAAAATATTTAATGAAATAGAAAATATTGATATAAAGGAAATAATAAAAAAATATTTTATTGATAAGGGTGTATACGGTATACTTATTTCAGACAGCACCGTTGAAGAGAATGAAGAAAAAGCTTGCAGTAAGAATAATGAAAGCCTTATTGAATACCAAAACAGTGTTGACAGTCAAGAAGAAATAAAAAAACTTATGACAACTAAGGTAAGAGATATTTCAAAAGAGGGCTTTAAGGTCAAATATGAAGAAGACGGAGAAAATATACTTGTGCCTATGGAAAATGACGACATTGTATATATTGATATATATTTTGACGTTTCAAAATTTGAAAATATTCTTGCTTTAAACGGATTCAGAGCTGTGTGTGATGTTTATGATGAAAAACTTTCAAATGACATTGATTATTATGCGGGAGGCTTCAGTGTTGAGCTTACAACTCTTCACAGAGATACAGAGTTCAGACCTGTAATGGCATTTAAAATAAAGTGCTTAAGAGAGAATGTGGAGAAGTGTATTGAAATTTTTGAAAGAATAATAAGTCAAAAATTTGAAAGTGAGCAGAGATTGGAAAGGATCGTTTCGGAAGCTGTGCAAAATATGAAAAACGCATATATTGAGGCAGGAAACACAAAGGCAATAGGAGAGGCTCTTGCTCAGGTTTCGGGAGCGTCAATGTGGGAGAATAAGGGCAAGGGCTTTGATTTTTATACTTATTTCAAGGGTGATATAGGCATAATTGAAAAAGATATAAACAGTGTTAAAAATGTGTTTCAAAAAGGCAGTGCTTTTTATGCTCTTGCAGGTAAAAGCATTGACGGAATTAAGAAAATAATTGACGCTTCATTGGACAGACTTGAAAGGAAGGGCAGTCTGAATATAATAAAAGGCAGCATAAGTACTCAAAGTGTGGGTATTTGTACCGAAGGCAATGTTTGTTTCAATGCGGCAGCTTTTGAAAGCGACGGAAATTCGGGAATATCAAGAGTGGCACAGCAAATTATATCAAGAGAGTACTTATGGGATAAGGTAAGACTTGAGGGAGGAGCTTACGGAGGGGGCTGTGTTTTCGGCAAAAGGTACGGATATATGTACAGCTACAGGGATCCCAACATTGAAAAAACCTATAATGTTTTTAAAGATGCGGGAAAATATTTGGCTGAAAGCAATTACACCCAAAGTGACATTGACAGATTTATAATAGGTACAATAAATGAAATTGACGCTCCTATAAAAAAACACTCCCTTACGGGAATTGCAATGAGAAAGGCTTTTGCAAAAGAGAAAAAGGGAATTACAATAAAGAGGAGAGAAGAAATTTTGTCGGCAGCTCCGAGGAATATAGTTGAGTTTGGAGAGAGATTAAAAAACAGGGAAATTAAAGGAATTTGTACAGTAGGCAATGAAAAGGAGGTTATTAAATTCGGCAGGTTTGATGTTATAAATGAAATTTAAGGGAGCTGTTATTTTATAAAATATAAGGACAAAAAAGGTTGTATAATATTTGGCGAGTTTTTTCAAACCACACCAAATATTATACAACCAATTTTTTTGTAAGGGACAAACAACGTCACTCTTGAATTTTGATTCCATAATTAAGAGTTATAGTAAATGCAATATGTAAATATCACTGTTGCATTTAATTTTTTATATATTTTTAATAATATATTAAAAAAGTATTGACAATATATGGTAAATATGATAGATTAAAAACAAGGAGTAGCAAAATTTAATTGTACAACTTTACCGAAATGTATAATTGACATTTAAACAACACAAAAGAATTGGAGGGATTCAAATGAAAATGGCAAGGTCACTGTTTATGACTATGACCCTATAGGAAATAAGTCATCTGTTAAATCGCTTTCGGACGGTACTACAGGAGCAAAGGACATAGTACTTGAAAGCTATACATATGACAGTAAATTCAGACCGTCCGTGGTTGTAACAGGCAAGGCAAAAACAGTTTACACATATGATGACAGGGACAGACCTTTGACTGTCATAGTGAAGGATAAGGACAACAATACTG
>JAUNPM010000278.1 GCA_030536675.1 Clostridia bacterium
TCTTTATGGAAAATGTGAACCACTATATCACCGAAATCCATAAGTATCCAGCTTCTGTTATGAGTTTGCAAGCCCTCCGTATGCTTTAAAATGAAGCCTGCTTTAAAAAGCTGTTCGTCCACAGCGTCAGCCATTGCTTTAAGCTGATTTGAATTTGAGCCGCTTGCTATAACAAAATAATCGCTTAATGTGGAAATTTTGCTAATGTCAAGGACTCTTATATCTGTTGCCAATTTATCCTCAAGAGCGGCATAAGCCAGTTTTGCTGCTTGAAGTGAATTATCATTCTTCATTTTTTTCCTCCTTTTTTAGATACTCCAATGCGGCTGTGCCCAAGGGATGTATCAGTCTTTTTTTGCTTTTATTATATTTTATTGTGCTTTCAAGTGCGTATATAACAGCTTCGTCAATGTTTTTGTATGCAAGCTCTCTTGCTTTTGCAAGTCCTTCAAAATTATATCTTTTATTTTATATATAGTATTCAATGAATATTTTTTTTTCAAGCATTGACATATTGGGTCTTCCCGTTGTGTGATATGAAATTGCGTTTAATATTTCTTTATCCTTTATTCCATATTCTTTTTCGGCGATCTTAGCACCCAAAAAGCTGTGAGTAAGGTCGGGCTGACTTTTTAATATATCATCAAGTTCAAGCTCGTATTTTTCACAAAGCTCCAGCTTTTCTTCATCTGTAAGGCATTTTGCACAGTCGTGAAGAAGTCCCGCCATATATGCCTTATCAGGGTCTATGCCGTATCTTTTGGCAAGCTGAAGTGACTCCTGAGCAACTCCCAAGGTGTGTATATATCTTTTGGGAGTAAGAACAGAGTGAAGCTTTGATGTTATTAATTCCATTTCGGGGGAGTATATATCCTCTGCCTTATAAAGCCCGAATTTCAGTATATATTGCTCTACAGATGAAGGAAGCAGATATTTTATTGTTTGTCCTGCAAGCACCCTGTGTCTTATATCGGTGGAAGATATGGAAAGGGCAGGGACTTCAAGAAAGGTTATTTTTCCTTTTAATTTATCTTTAAGGCTTCCTATTATTTTTTGAAGTTTTTCGTTTTTATAACCCGGTCTTGTTACGGTAACAAATTCACACATAGATAAAAGCTGCTCAGGCTCTTTCCATGTCAAAATTTCCTGTATGGCATCTGCTCCCGTTATAAAGTAAATTTTGCAGTCTGGTCTGCATTTGCTTTTAAGCTCTCTTATATTATCTATTGTATAGGTCAAGCCTGCACGGTATATTTATATACGTGAAACTTCAAAATATGGGTTTGTAACGGTTGCAAGAACCGTCATAAGATACCTGTGCTCGTTAAACATAGGATTGGAGTTCTTATGGGGAGGCTTGCCCGTAGGTATAAATATAACTTTTTCTATACCTAATTTCTGACGCACAGATTCGGCGGCTACAAGATGACCGTTGTGTATAGGATTGAATGTGCCGCCCATAACAGCTATTTTATTGTATTTTTTGTAATCAGTAATTTGATTCATAAGTAAAATCTCCAAAGAAAATCTTTTGCTTCTTCGGCATAGTCAATGCCTATTCTTTTGCCGGTTTTAAAAGTGGTTATTTTTTCACCCTCTGTTATGTAAAGGGTATTACCCGATAAATCCTCACCGTTTAAATTTCTGTCAACGGAATATGCCATACACAGCTTACCGGGACCGTTTGTAAAATTGTTGATCTGATATTTTGAAAGATTTTCATAACTTTTATTATACCTTAATATTGACATATATTCAATATTCTTTAAAGGTTTAAGACCTCTTATTAAAACGGCTGCAGGCTCTCCCTCTTTGTCCGCAACTACGTTAAGCATATTGTACATACCGTAAGTAAAGTACACATAGGCAATGCCTCCTTCCTTAAAAAGGGTAGAGGTACGCGGCGTCATATTATAGTTATAGGCGTGACAGGCTTTATCATAGGAGGTGTATGCCTCTGTTTCTGTTATCATTGATACCAGCGTATGAGAATTGATCTCACGTACAAGGAATTTGCCTAAAAGCTCCTTGGCAACCGTTATTGCATCTCGTGTGTAAAAATCTTTTTTAAGCTTCATCATATATTTTTTGTAAATATTCGCAGTCACTTTGATATCTGTCGCCGTTTGAATTTTCAACAAGCATTGTAATGTGAGGCTTTGAAGATTTAAGCTCTTTAAAAAGAGGGGCATAGTTAAATAAACCTTCGCCTACCTGCTCAAAGGCAACA
>JAUNPM010000013.1 GCA_030536675.1 Clostridia bacterium
TCCTTTTCGCCTCTTCTGTGTTTAGGCAGTCTTAAAACACTGTCAAAAACAGAAAATTCAAACTGATTGTGAAGCCCCACTTTAACATTGTCTATAACGCTCATTTGACCGAAAAGCCTTATGTTTTGAAATGTTCTTGCTATACCCATTTTATTTATCTGTATAGGGCTTTTACCTGACATTTCCTCTCCGTTAAATTTGAAAGTTCCGTCAGTAGGCTTGTAGACCCCTGTAAGCAAATTAAATATTGTTGTCTTTCCTGCACCGTTTGGTCCTATAAGTCCGTAAAGCTGCCCGTCCTCAATTGAAAGGCTGAAATTGTCTACGGCTCTCAATCCGCCAAAGGAGATACCAAGTTCTTTAACTTCCAATAATGCCATATTATTTAACCTCCTTTGCTTTCTTTTTAAACACTCTTTGTCTGAAAGCAACAAGAGTAGGATTTGAGCTGAACAACATCATTACTATAAGGGCAATGGCATAAAAAAGCATTCTGTAATCAGCCAAAGATCTCATAGCTTCGGGAAGCACCGTAAGTATAACTGCAGCTATAATACTTCCCGGTATATTTCCCATACCGCCCAAAACAACCATAACAAGAATTTCAATTGACTTGTTAAAGTCAAATGTTGCAGGCTTTAATATGGCAAGGTTGTGTCCGTACAAAACACCTGCAACTCCCGCAAAAAACGCAGATAACACAAAAGCCAGTATTTTGTAATACACAACATTTACGCCTACGGATTCCGCAGCTATAACATTATCCCTTATTGCTTTAATGGCTCTGCCGTGTCTTGAATTAATAAGGTTTGCAATTACAAGTATTGTTATTACGGCCAATACATAAGCCATAATGTAATTACTTGATTTATCAATGCCCTTAAGACCTCCGGAGCCTCCCAAAATATCAAGTGAATTAAAAACGGAACGAATTATTTCACCAAAGCCCAATGTAACTATTGCAAGGTAGTCGCCCTTAAGTCTTAAAGCAGGAATACCTATTATAAGTCCGAAAACCGCAGCAGCAGCTCCCCCTATAATAAATGCAAGAGGAAGCTCCACAAAAACAGGTAAATTTGCGTGAACCGTAAAAAGACAGCCTGCATAAGCCCCCACAGACATAAAGCCTGCGTGTCCCAGTGACAGTTCACCTAAAAATCCCACAATAAGATTAAGAGATACCGCAAGCATAACATTTACTCCTATGGGAACAAGAAGCCCCTGATATTGCCTGCTTAAAACACCTAAATTAACCAAAGCAAAAAGGGCAGCAAATATTACCACAGCAATAACTGCATATAAAATATTCTTTTTATTCTTCATAATAATCACCCTCATTAAACCTTAGTTATTTTCTTCTTGCCCAGCATACCCGTAGGCTTAACCAAAAGAACAACGATCAACACGCCAAAAACTATTGCGTCTGCCAAATCGGTAGATATATATGCTTTTGACAAGCTCTCTATTATACCAAGTATGATACCGCCAAGCATAGCTCCGGGGATAGAACCTATACCTCCCAAAACTGCGGCAACAAAGGCTTTTATTCCCGGCAAAGCTCCCGTATACGGATCAACGTAACCATAAGAACTTACAAAAAGCACACCTGCAACAGCTGCAAGAGCGGAACCTATTGCAAATGTAAGTGAGATAGTGGCATTAACATTAATACCCATAAGCTCTGCCGCACCTTTATCCTCCGATACGGCAAGCATTGCCTTTCCCACTTTTGTACAATTTATGAAAAGTGAAAGACATATCATAATAAGTACTGTTACCCCTATTATTAAAAGAGCAACTCCCGATAAATCTATGTTAGCGATCTTAATACTGCTTAAAGAAACCACAGACTGAACCTTTTTCGCATTTGAACCGAATATAAGCAGCGCAACGCTTTGTAAAAAATAACTTACACCTATAGCAGTTATAAGAACAGCCAAGGGTGATGCAGATCTCAACGGCTTATAAGCAATTTTCTCAATAGTAACACCGAGCACGGTACAAACAACAACACTTGCCGCTACTGCCACTGCAGGTGACATTCCCAACACCGAGCACACTACAGATACCGTATATGCACCTACCATTATTATATCTCCGTGAGCAAAATTAAGCATTTTCGCAATACCGTAAACCATTGTATATCCCAAAGCCATAAGGGCATACACACTTCCCAGACTTAAACCATTTATAAACTGTTGAATAAACGTAATAAAACTCTGCAAAATATTTCCTCCTTTCTCATTTATTATGTTTTAAAAAAGCTTTTTATTATCCACAAAACAAGATAGCATTGAAGAATAACTCCAATGCTATCTCAAACTACAATCAATTCATTAAAAATTCAACAAATCAATTACTCAACAACTGTATAAGCGCCGTTTTCAATTACAGCAAACTTAGCAGACTTATTTGGCTCACCATTTTCATTAAATGTCATTTCGCCTGTAAGACCATCAACAGTGATCTGAGTCATAGCTGCTATTAACGCTTCATTTGAAGTATCCCCTGCCTGTTCAAGAGCAAGCTTAACAGCATATACAGCATCGTAGCCGTCAGCAGCAAACTGATCAGGCTCAGCATTGTATTCAGTCTTGTATGTTTCAACAAAGTTCTGAACCTTTTCATTCGTATCTGTTGAAACAAAAGGAGTTAAGAAAGTAGCACCGTTAATATTTGTAGTGTCACCGTTTAACTGCTTTATAACGCCATCCCAACCGTCACATCCGAAGTAAGTCAAATCAATACCGAGAGCAGCGCCCTGGTCTGTGATCTTTGCAACCTCTGAATAGTAAATAGGGAGGAAAATACAGTCAGCTCCTGAAGATTTTATCTTTGTAAGCTGTGTATTAAAGTCAACGTCACCTGATGTAAAGGACTCATCAGCTGCAATCCCGCCGCCAAGCTCTTTAAACTCAGCAACAAAAGCGTCGTGAATACCCTTACTGTACTCATCACCGTTGTCATAAATTATTGCAGCATTTTTGTAACCCTTATCTATTATATACTGTGCCATAGTTTGACCCTGTACAGGATCTGTGAAGCAAATTCTGAAAGCATTTGCAGCCTTTGTACAGTCAGCAGCGGAACCGCTTGGTGTGATCTGAAGTATACCGTCAGCTTCACTTACTGCACTTACCGCAATTGAACAGCCGCTTGTTGTAGCTCCCACAAGAGCACCTATACCCTGATCCATAAGTGTGTTGTAAGCATTTACGGACTTTTCTTCATCACACTCATCATCTTCAAATATAAGCTCAAGCTGCATACCGTTTGCTCCGCCTGCCGCATTTATTTCATCAACAGCAATTTGAGCACCGTTCTTTACTGAAGTACCATAACTTGCAGCGTCACCTGTAAGAGGTCCGATACCGCCTATTTTAAATGTAGCGCTTTCAGTACCATCACCGTTCTCACTTCCGCCGTTTGAACAGCCTGCAAATCCAACAGTCATTAAACCTGCCGTTAATAAAGCTAAAACTCTCTTTAACTTCATTATTGTCACCCCTTTAAATATTTAATTTTATATATTACTCTTCATCAGTACTCTTTTCAGCCTTAGAAGGTCTTTCAAGAGTTTCCTTAATGCTTAAGCTGATTTTCTTTGCGTCTAAATCAAGCTCTGTAACCTTAGCACTGATCTCCTGACCTATAGTAAGTTCGTCCTCAGGCTTTTCAACGTGCTTGTAAGCGATCTGAGAAATGTGAACAAGTCCGTCAACACCTTCCTCAAGCTCTACAAAAGCACCGAAAGGAACCATTCTTACTACCTTGCCTGTAACAACATTACCTACGGCATATTTTGTTGCAGCGTCCTTCCAAGGATCTGCATTTAAGTCCTTAAGAGATAAAGAGATCTTACCCTTTTCCGGATTAACGTCAAGAACTGTTACTGTCACGTCATCACCAACGCTTAATACATCTGTAACCTTCTTAACTCTGCCCCAGCTCATTTCTGATATATGGATAAGTCCGTCAACACCGCCAAGGTCAACAAAAGCACCGAATTCAACGATTCTGCTTACCTTGCCCTGTATTCTGTCGCCAACCTTAATAGATGCAAATACCTCAGCCTTCTTAGCGTCGATTTCCTTCTGAACAAGGTTCTTTCTTCCCACAACGATTCTTCTCTTTGATTTATCAAATTCAAGAACTTCAAATTCATATTCATTTCCGATAAAAGCGCTTAAGTCCTCAACATATCTGTTAGAGATCTGTGAAGAAGGTACAAATACTCTTGCACCGTTTACCATAGCGATAAGACCGCCCTTGACCTGCTCTGTAACCTTGCCCTTTACTGTTGTTTTATTGTTGAAAGCCTCTTCAATTGCAACATAGTTCTTGTCTGCGTCAACCTTTTTCTTTGAAAGCTGAACATTACCGTCACCGTCGTTTACTCTTACAACAAATACTTCGATTTCATCACCCGGTTTTACAACGTCAGCCGGATTTACTGTTTCATCATCAGAAAATTCTGATCTTGCAATTATACCATCAGATTTATATCCCAAGTTTACAGATACCTCACCTGCATCTGATACACTTATTACTGTTCCCTTAACAATCTGACCTGTTCTTAATGTTACCAATGAATCATTAAGCATCTCTTCAAAAGATTTGTTTTCAATTTCACTCATAGCGTTTACTGCCTCCTTTATTATGACCGATGGCGTAGATGCACCGGCGGTTATCCCCATTGTACCATTTTTTTTAAGATTTTGCAACTCTAAATCGCAAATTCTTTCACATAAATATACATTTTTACAATATTTTTTACTAATTTCATATAATTTTCTTGTATTTGAGCTGTTTTTATCTCCCAGAACGATCATTTGGTCGGCTTTTTTAGCTATTTCAACAGCCTCTCTCTGTCTGTCCCCTGTTGCGGAACATATTGTCCTGAATATTTCAATATTTTCGCTTTTGTTTTTAAGACATTTAATAATGTTTTCAAAAACCTCCGTTTGAAATGTAGTCTGAACAACAAGAGCATATTTTCTATCACTGTTTAAAACAGTGCTTTCGGCCTCTTCAATGGAATTTATAATTATTGCCGTGTTTTTGCACCAACCGTTTATGCCTATTATTTCGGGATGTGTCTTATTTCCTACAATTATTATATCCTTACCTTTATTATAGTTATCCCTGACTATATTATGAATTTTTTTTACAAAAGGACAGGTACAGTCCGTATATTTAAGCCCTCTTTTCTCTATGGCTTCATAAACATCGGGAGGAACTCCGTGAGAGCGTATTATTATTTCTCCCTCTTTGACTTCATCAAGATTTTCCGTTACGTGAATTCCTTTTTTGTCAAGATCTCCCGTTACTTCCTTATTATGGATAATTGGACCGTAAGTATAAATATTCTCACGTCCCTCTTTGCTGTAAGCATAATCTACGGCTCTTTTAACTCCAAAGCAAAACCCAGCCGACTTAGCAAGAATAATTTTCATATTTACCTCCGTTATTTACTCCTTATTATATCCATAATTTTATTTTTTACTTGTTCTATTGTCATTCCCGTTGTATCTATGACTTCAGCGTCATCTGCAATTTTCAAAGGATTTACCTTTCTGTTTTTGTCATTTTCATCTCTTTTTACGATCTCTTCAATAACATTGTCATAGTCAAATGCAATGCCCTTTTCCTTAAGCTCATTGCATCTTCTTTTAGCTCTTTCTTCAACAGCTGCGTCAAGATAGATCTTTACCCTTGCATTTGTAAGTACATTTGTGCCTATATCTCTGCCGTCCATAACAACTTTGTTTTTTTCAGCAATTTTTTTCTGCATATCCACAAGCATAACTCTTACTTCGGAAATGGCAGCCACCTTTGAGGCTGCTCTTGCGGCAGGCTGTGTTCTTATTTCATCGGTTACATCACTGCCGTTTAATATTATTTTCTGAAGACCGTTTACAAATTCCAAATCTATATTTATTAAAGGCAGTGCCTTTATAATTTCAGTGTCATTTTCAATATCTATGCCGTTTTTTATGCAGTAAAGACCTACGGCTCTGTACATTGCTCCCGTATCCGCATATATATATCCCAATTCCTTTGCTATAAGCTTTGCAACGGTGCTTTTCCCCGAGCCTGCAGGTCCGTCTATTGCAACAGCCTCTGTTTTACTTTTTTTTACTATATCAGGTCTTAATTTCTGTGCACCCTTTAAATATATATGCTTCATATCCTTTTGCTTCTTTTCCGTTTCAACAGTTACCGAAGCTCTCACACACATTTCAAGACTTCCCTTTACATAAAGCTCCTGAACACACATAAGTGAAGCGTCCACTATTCCAAGCTCCCTTGCGGCAACAGCAGGATAGGCAGTGTCCAGATCTCTTGTGCACGTAAATATGATCGATATTATATCATCGGTATTTATATTATTTTCATTAATAATTTGATTTAGCATCAACTTTGTATTTTCCCAAATACACTCTTTGCTGTTTTCTTCAACAGTAACAGCTCCTCGAATACAACAATTCATTTGTATTCTCCTCCTTAACAATTTATTCCCGCAATATATCCTGTAGAAAAAGCAATTTGCAGATTAAAACCACCCGTAAAACTGTCTACATCTATGACTTCTCCCGCAAAATACAGGTTCTTTATAATTTTTGACTCCATTGTTGACGGGTCTATTTCCTCAACATTAACTCCGCCTCTTGTAACCACAGCCTCATTGTACCCGGTGGTACCCGTAATTTTTAAAGTTAAATTTTTGATTACGTTAATAAGCCTGCTTCTTTCATCCTTTGTTATGCTGTTTACTTTTTTATATGGATCAATACCCGACAGCTTTATTACAACAGGTATGATTTTTTGCGGCAAAAGGTCATCAAGAGAATTTTTAAAATCCTTATTAACGTATTTTTTAAAGTCCTTTAAAATTCTTGTATCAAGCTCTTTTTCATTAAGAGCAGGCTTTAGATCTATGTGTATCAAAGGCTTTTCCTTTATTCTGTCATTTATGTATCTGCTTGCCGTAAGTATAAGGGGACCCGTCACACCGAAATGAGTAAACATCATTTCTCCAAAGTCTGAATAAACTTCCTTTCCCTTTATCGTTACCTTTACTCTTATATTTTTAAGGCTAAGTCCCATTAAGTCCCCGACCCATTTTTCCTCCGTCTTTAAAGGTACAAGAGAAGGATAACAGGGCGTAACATTGTGTCCCGCTTTTCTGGCAAATTTATACCCGTCGCCTGTTGACCCTGTAAGAGGATATGAAAGCCCTCCCGTTGCAATTACAAGGCTGTCGCACTCAATTGAGCTTCCGTTTTTTAATATGACCCCTTTTATTTTATTATTTTCAATTTCAATATCCTTTACTTCCGTATCATACATTATTTCACAGCCCGACGATTTCACAAACCTTTCCATAGCTCTTACTATGTCACCTGACTTTTCGGACTTTGGGAAAACTCTGTTTCCTCTTTCAACCTTAAGAGGTACACCCAAATTTTCAAAAAAATCCATAATTGAACTGCTGTCAAATGTATAAAAAGCACTGTAGAGAAAATAAGGATTTCCGGGAGTATTGGCAATGAGCCCTTCGGGATCAACGGCATTTGTAACATTGCATCTGCCCTTTCCCGTTATAAAAAGCTTTCTTCCCACCTTGTCTTTTTTTTCAATAAGTATTACATTATTGCCTTTTAGTGAAGCCTGTCCCGCAGCCATCATACCTGCAGGTCCTCCTCCGATTACAACTGTTTTTTTCATATTATTATACCTACAAATATTTTTTCTTTATGGCAGAAGAATATACTTTATATTCTCCCCACAGATCCTCCAGCTTGTCCAGTCCCCGAACTATGCTTTCCTTTCTTTTAAGGCTCACAGCCACAAGCAGGGCATTTATAAGGCTTAAGGGCGCCACAAGACTGTCTATGAAGCTAAGCATATCACTGCTTGCAATAAGTGTAACGCTTGCACCGTTTATTAAAGGCGACTGCATACTGTCCGTTATGGCAATTGTTTTTGCTCCTTTCATATGGGCATATTCAATAGCTTTAACGGTCTTGTTTGAATATCTGGGAAAACTTATGCTTATAAGCAGATCTCCTTCTTCTATTCTGAACATATGCTCAAAAGTTTCCGTCACTGCTCCCGTAGAAGCGTTTATAACATTATCCCTCATAAGATTCAGATAAAAATCCATAAAATGAGATAAGGCGGAAGAGCTTCTTCCTCCCACAATATAAACTCTCTTTGCATTTACAATATAATCTACAGCTCTGTCAAAATCTCTTTGATTTATGCTGTCAAGAGTTGCATTTATTCTTGCTGCATCACTTTCAAGAACGCTTTTAAGTATATGCTTATCGGTCTTTGCAATTCTGTCGGAAGAAACCTCCATTCTCTGTGAAGCCGTCAATTCGTTTTTAACAAGCTCCTGCAAAGCCTCCTGAAGCTTTGGGTATCCGTCAAACCCCAGTTCAATAGCAAATCTCACAACGGTAGATTCGCTTACTCCCGCAATTTCTCCCAGCTTGGACGCAGTAAGATACACTGCCTTGTCGTAATGGTCCTTAAGAAAATTTGCTATTCTTTTTTGACCCTTACTCAACTCACTCATTTTATTATCAATTATTTTAAGTAAATCATTAACCTCTGCCATTGTCCTTTTCCCGTTTCCTTAATTATCTTTATTAAAAATAATTCATTTCCTTATTCATTAATGTAATATTAACACATATTATTTTTATAGTCAACAATTTAAAATTTATTTGTGCCAATGTCTAATCTCCGTATATTATTTTTCCTCACTTAAAAACATTCCCTTAAGGATACAGCATTTATATATACAAAAAAACCAAAAGATTAAACGGCATAATATAATTAAGCTATTTAAAAATCAACACTGTTTTTCTTGACAATTTCTTTTTCAAATGCTATCCTATAATTAGTTAGCAAAGACTAACTCAAAGGAGAATTTTTATGAACAATATTTTATTCGCTTTTATACTCACTCTCATAGCGGGACTGAGTACAGGCATAGGCAGCCTTATTGCCTTTCTTACAAATCATACAAACAAAAAATTTTTATCCGTATGCTTAGGCTTTTCGGCAGGAGTTATGATTTATGTTTCTATGGTGGAAATTTTTTACACATCAAGAGAAATGCTTATAAACGCTCAAGGAAAGCACTTGGGCAGCTGGATAAATGTAATTTCTTTTTTCGGCAGTATGCTTATTATTGCCCTTATAGATAAACTGATACCCTCAGAGGAAAATCCTCACGAGGTCAAACTTGTAGAGGAGGAGCGCCAAGAGCAGCCTAAAAAACTTATGCGTATTGGGGTAATGACAGCTGTTGCCATTGGAGTTCACAACTTTCCCGAAGGACTTGCAACATTTGTTTCAGCCCTTCAAGATCCCGGAATAGCCATACCCATAGTTGCTGCAATAGCAATTCACAACATTCCTGAGGGTATAGCGGTGTCTGTTCCTATTTATCACGCCACAGGCTCAAAAACAAAAGCCTTTAAGTATTCTTTTCTTTCGGGGCTTGCAGAGCCTACGGGAGCAATCACAGGCTGGCTTATTTTAATGCCCTTTATGAATGACACTCTATTCGGTATAATATTTTCAGCAGTTGCGGGAATTATGGTATTCATCTCATTTGACGAGCTTCTTCCCGCCGCACGTGAATACGGAGAGCATCACCTTTCCCTTTACGGACTTATTTCGGGAATGATAGTTATGTCTGTCAGCCTGCTTCTATTTATAGAATAACACAAAAACGAACCGCCCCCGCAAGTCAGATTGTATTCAGACCTGTAGGGGCAGTTCATTTTTAACATAACCTTTATATACTTAAAATATTAAATTTAATATTTTTACTTTATCAAACCTGCCATTTCAGGCAATGCCATACTTACTGCAGGTACGTAAGTTACAAGCATAAGTCCTATGAATATTGCAATATAGAACAAAGCCATATAAGGCATAGTCTTTGCCAAATTCGTCTTTCCTACTTTTATAGCCACAAACAAAGTATTTCCAACAGGAGGAGTAATACTTCCTATACATAAGTTGTAGTTAAGCATTAAACCGAAATGTACGGGATTCATACCGAATTCTGTAACTATAGGAAGGAACAACGGTGTAAATATTAATATTGCAGGTGTAACGTCAATAAATGTACCGGCTATAAGCAGTATAATATTCATAATAAACAATAATATATACTTGTTATCAGTGATTCCCAAAAGAAGAGCTGATATAGCCTGTGGTATCTGTGTAAATGCCATAACCCAGCTTAATACATTTGAAACACCAATAAGGAACACTATCATACCGCTCATTTTCATACTGTCAATAAGTATTTCAACAAAAGATTTCCATGTAATATTCTTATAAAGTATACCAAGCAATAAGGCATAAACCACTGCAATTGCTGAACCCTCTGTAGCAGTAAACACACCCTTTATAATGCCTCCTATAACCACAACTATAAGAGAAAGCGCAGGGATAGCTTTTAATGTAGCAATACCCAAGGTTTTAAAGCTGAATTTACCCTTAATGCCTACATAGCCCTTTTTCTTAGCCATTATTATCGCAACAACAATACAGCATAAAGCCCATAATACTCCGGGTATATATCCTGCAAGGAACAATGCCGCAACAGATGTACCTCCTGATATAAGAGAATATGTAATAAGAGTGTTTGAAGGAGGTATCAAAAGTCCCGCAGGAGCAGATGCACCGTTTGCCGCAGCACATAATGAAGGATCATAGCCTGCTTCTTCCTCACCTTCTCTTACCATATTTCCCACAGCAGCAGCTGCCGCTGTTCCCGAACCTGATATAGCACCAAATAAGGCATTTGCACCTACGTTTGTTACCATAAGTGAACCGGGCAGCTTACCAAGTATTGCATTAACAAAGTCAACAAGTCTTTTTGCAATACCACCTTGATTCATAATATTTCCCGCAAGTATGAAGAAAGGTATAGCCGTAAGGCTGAATTTACTCATACCCACAAAAGATCTCTGTGCAGCCGTAACCACTGAAATATCAAGAGGGACTGTCTGAAGAATTGCAACAAGTGATGAAATACCGATGGCGTATGCAATAGGCACTCCAAGTACCAGTAATACCGCCAAAACAACTATAATAATCAATAACGCCTGAATTGCCATAAACTACGCCTCCTTGCCTTTACAAATATCTATCACATTTAATATGGAATACAGCATATTAACTATACCGCATACAGGCAAAATAATGTAAAACACGCCTATTGCAACGCCCAGTGAAGATGTAAGCTGTCCCATTGCCAATGATGTGATCTGTACTCCGCCGTATGTAAGTATTATTCCTGAGAATAAAAATGCAATTACTTCGGCAAAAATCTTAAAAATCTTCTGTGCATTTTCTCCCATTTTTTCAACTACTATAGGTATGTTCATATGACCTCTTTCGCCTGAAACAACGCAGGCGCCTATAAGCGTAGCCCATGCAAACAAATAGGATACAAGCTCTTCAGACCATGAAGAAGGATTACCCAAAACATATCTTGTTAGTACCTGCCAGCAGGTCAAAAGTACCATAGCCGCAAATGTTACTGCGCCTAAAAAGTTTAAAAATTTATTCAGTACATTTCTTAATCCATCCACAAAAACCCCTCCTATTCTTCATCTGCATATTTTGCGTTGTAAACCTGAATAGCGTCATATATAGGCTGTATATCAGGATTATTATTTAAAACAGTTTCGTGAAGCGGTGCACAAATCTCTGCAAAAGGCTCAACCTCTGGGTAAATGAATGTAACGCCCTGTTCATTTTCAGCCTTGTCCTTTGCCTCTTCAACAGCCTTCTCCCATTCGCCGTTTGCAACCTCTGTTGTGAGCTTGAAGCCCTCTTCAAATATTTCTCTTTCCTCTTCTGACAAGCTGTTTAAAAAGTCATAGTTGCCGATCAAAATATCAGGAACCATCTGATGCATATCATATGAATAATATTTGCAGACTTCACCGTGTCCGTTGCTTGTAAGCGCAAGCTCGTTGTTTTCCGCACCGTCAATAATATTTGACTGCAAAGCCGTATAAACGTCACCAAAGCTCATAGGTGTAGCGGAACCGCCTAAAAGTCTCATCATTTCAACATTTGTAGGTGACTGCTGAACTCTTATTTTAAGACCCTTAAGATCGGCAGGAGAATTTATAGGTGTATTTACCGTATAGAAATTTCTTGTTCCCGCATCAAACCATGTAACAGCCTCAAATCCCGCCTTTTCAGTCGTCTTAAAAAGCTGATCCGTAATTGAAGTGTCATTCATTACATCGTGATATGCGTCTACACTTGTAAAAAGATAAGGCAAATTAAATATTTCATAGTTCTTGCTGAATGTTTCAAGTATGGCATTACTTGCCACACAGAAGTCAATAGCTCCTGTCTGTGTCAGCTGAACCATATCCACCTGAGAGCCTAAAAGCTCACTTGGATAAACCTCTATTTCGTATTTATCTCCCAATCTTTCTTCAATAAATTCTTCAAATTTAAGCAAGCCTATATTTGTCGGGTGATCGCTTGCCTGAACGTGTCCGATCCTTACTATTCTCTTTTCACTGTCATCACTGCCGCAGCCTGTAAGCACTCCGAAAGCAATTACCGCCGTCAAAGCTGCCACAACGATCTTTTTCATTTTTTTCATCTAATAACCCCCTCACATATATTAATACATTAAGTATAAATATATATTGTTGCTTAACTTTATAGGTATAAAGTTTTATTTACTCATTTTTTCAACTGCTTCCCAAAGTCCGTTAATATAAGTTGCTCCCAAAGCTCTGTCATAAAGTCCGTAACCTGGTCTTCCTGTTTCTCCCCAAATCATTCTTCCGTGATCAGGTCTTATATATCCCGTGAAGCCATTATCGTGAAGAGCTTTTATTATTGCAAACATATCAAGTGAACCACAGCTTGAAAGGTGAGCTCTTTCTTCAAATCCATTGTCAAGTATAGCTACATTTCTTAAATGAGCAAAATGTATTCTTCCCATTTTTGCATATTTTGCAGCCATTTTAGCCACGTCGTTTTTAGCTGAACAGCCAAGAGAGCCTGTACATAGTGTAATTCCGTTGTGCTTATCATCTACAAGGCTTAAAAATCTGTCAAGACTTTTTTCATCCACAATTATTCTCGGAAGTCCGAATATGCTCCAGCAGGGGTCGTCCTCATGAATAGCCATATTTACATCACATTCCGCTGCAACAGGTATAACTCTTTCAAGGAAGTACTTAAGATTATCCCACAAATTTTCTTCCGTCATAGCATTGTATTCCGCAACAACAGCCTTTAATTCTTCTCTTGTATAGCTTGCGTCCCAGCCGGGAAGCGTTAAATCACTGTCACTTTCAAGAGGATTTACCTTGTCTACCTGCTCCTGATAGTACACAAGAGATGTTGAGCCGTCAGGCAACACGTGGTCAAGCTGTGTTCTTGTCCAGTCAAACACAGGCATAAAGTTATAACATACGCATTTGATTCCCGCTTTTGCGACCCTTCTTATGTTTTCACAGTAGTTTTCTATGTACTTATCTCTTGAAGGCTTACCGAGCTTAATATCCTCATGGACAGGTATGCTTTCAATTACTTCAAAGGCAAGTCCTGCGTCTTCCGTAAGTTTTTTAAGTCTTGCAATACTTTCATTGCTCCAAACCTCTCCCACAGGCACATCGTACACAGCCGTAACTATAGCCTTCATACCGGGTATCTGTCTGATGTTTTCAAGCGTCACCTTATCATCTTCTCCGTACCACCTAAATGATAACTTCATAAATATTCCTCCTTATTTTTGATTTGTTAATGCCGGGCAATTACCATATAATAATTATACCTATAATTTATGAATTATAACATTGTTTTATTTGTTTTAAACATTGCAAATCTTGTTACTTTGCTGTATAATATATTCAACGACGAGTTTTTTTTGTTATTATTTCACAATAAAATAATCGGAGGATAATAATATGAATAAAAAAATAACCAATACTCCAATACCCTTTATACGCAGGCAATATATGAAGCAGCCTGATTGCGAAGCCTTTTACTATAACGACATTCGCCTCAATACAGTAGAGCAGCATTATCATTCACACTATGAGCTTTATTTTTTTATTGAAGGGAAAGTACATTATATAGTTGACGGAAACGAATTTGATTTAAAAACAGGAGATGTTCTTTTGATCCCTCCCAACAAAATTCACGGTCCCGACATTATAAGCACCACCGAGCCATACTGCCGCTTTGTTCTGTGGCTTGACAGCAGTTTTTTTGAAAAGTTCGAAAACTTTAACGAAGACATACTTTTCGGTATGCGTTTTTCCGAAAGCAGCGGAAATTATATATATCACCTAGAGTATACATTGTATAATGAAATTTTCGGCAACCTTTTGGATTTGTGGCGTGAATACAACGAAGAACATATTTTTAAAAACGCAACTATGTTTAATCATATACTTACGATTTTGCTTAAGATAAACAGATTAATATACGAAAAGCACAACAGCTCCGTATCTGTTCCCAAAAAAGAGCTCTATACTCTTATATTTGAATATATAAACAGAAACATTACATCGGATCTGACCCTTGAAAATATTGCTTCAAACTTTTTTGTAAGTAAATATTATGTATCCCATATATTTAAAGATAACCTGGGAATATCTCTCCACCAATATATTATTAAAAGAAGGCTGCACGCCTGCCGAGGTGCTATAGCCACCGGAGAGCCCATAACAACAGTATCCGAAAAATTCGGTTTTACCGATTACACCAGCTTTTACCGTGCCTTTAAAAAAGAATACGGCATTTCGCCAAAGGCTTACCAAAAGGAAGTTTTGTTTAATCCCAAAAATGATTGATTTCCTTATAATAAAAAAACCGTTTGTAAATTTTAATTCATTTACAAACGGCTTTTAACGTTAAAGCATTTTAATTTTATCTAAGATCCGTAACAGCGTCAAATATGTCCTTTTCATTTTCAACAGACGTACTGTTTCCTATAAATGCAATGTAACCGTTATCCAGCATTTTTTGTATACACTCAAGAGCGTCCTCCATATCCTCAGCCTTTGCATTTTTAATTCCGTCAGCATACTTTTTGTTCAAATCTCTGTCAATGCCCAGCACCTCATAATTTATTGCAGTCTTTGCCCTTGAATAATCCCCTTGGGGCACAACAAATCCGCTGTAAGCAGCTACAATATAATCATCAAGCTCCTCTTGAGTTATTTCTGTTCCCTCAAATGCCTTGACAGTATTTTCATACATATCAACTGTTTTGCCTACATTTGGATCGGAGTAAGTATATG
>JAUNPM010000279.1 GCA_030536675.1 Clostridia bacterium
TTAAAATATCCTTTGCCTCTTCATCACCCTTTTCCGTAAGTCTTTTTAAAAGTTCATACTCCTCGTTACTTTTAAGTGGCTCAGGCAAAACGTCGTTTCCACCTATGTAAAATATACGTCCCGTTTCCGCAAACTTACGGAAAAACCTTTCAAGATAACCCTTACCGTTCATTCAAATACCTCCCAAATGCTTTGGACTGATCAATGCGCTGTATAGTCCGTTTCTGCTCAAATTAAACCTGCAAATGCCTATTACAGGTTTTTTAATAATATTATCTTTTATTTTTACGCTTTCGGCTATAAATCCTATCATCATACCCTTTTCATTCCCCACGCTCTTAAAAGGTATAACTCTCATATTTTTTCTTAAATTGTCCTCTGATATTGCCGATACTATCTCCATAAGATTACTTTCCCTTTTATTTTCATATATTTCAACAAGCTTTTGTGGAAGCACATCTTTAAGTACGCTGTATTCCGCAACAATAACAGGCTTGTTGCTTAAGGGCTCTATTAATGAATTGCCCGTATCCACAAGAGCGTTTATGTTTATTGTTTTATCTCTCCATTTTATATCTATTGAATAATATGTAATTTTTTTGTTTAAAAGCTCAATAAATACATATGAAAGATAAGTAAGGGCAAAGCCTGATATTAAAACAAAATAATTAAATTTTTCTTGTGCACAATGAGGCAAATTTAAAAACAATGCCGTATTTTGCACAGCTTTTAAAGCCGTCAGGCTTAAAAAGTATCATTATTTCCGCCGTATTAAAAATAAGCATAGTAATAATATTAAAATATGCCCTAAACTCCGATATTACAAACACCGTATACAATCCTGCAAACACAGCGGCAGTACCGCTTTCTCTTAATAGTGAAATTTTTAATTTTAACAGTCTTTTCGACATCTCAATTATAAAAATATTTGCCATAAAATTTATTAAAAACATTTCATCGGCATAAATATCCGCTGTCATAAAACCACCGCCCTTACTGATTTTTTCATAACCAATGCTTATATATGATTATAATTATAAGAGCTGTATAAATTTGTATAATTAAATATAATGAAAATAAAAAAATTGCGACAAAAATGCCGCAATTTTGTATACCCTCAAAAACGAAAGTCAATATTAAATTAATAAATCATCACTTATTACTTCATATTGATAGTTATGACCTTAGTTTCGCCGTTCCAGTCAACATCAGCACCGAGAGCTTCTGAAATAAATCTGAGAGGAACCATTGTTGTGTTGTTCTCGTTTATATAAGGCGCTTCGCTTAACACCTTAAATTTGCCGTTTACTTCCGCATTTACGGAATTTACCGTAAGCTTTACGGCCTTATTTCCCTTTGTTGCGCTTACACTTTTAGTTGAGCTGTCCCAAGTCACATTTGAATTTAAAGCCTCAAATATATCCCTCATAGGCACCATTGTTGTGCCGTTTATTATTACGGGATAGCTGTCTGTTTTAAGAAGATTTCCATTTACATATACTTTTATAATATTGGTATCCTTTTCCGTTTTAGCCTGATCTATAACTGTATAAACGTCCTCATAGTCATACATTTCAAGCCTTGCCTCATAATCGTCCGTACTTCCTCTTTCAAGGTCCATATACAGCTTCATTGTTGCATCATATAAGCTTTTTGTAATAACGCTGTCATTCATTTTGTACTGACCTGATGTTTCTCTTCTGTCATAATTGAGCTTGACCTCTCTCTTCATATCATTTCCGCTTTTATAAAGGAATTCATATTGAAACCAATCGTCGTTTCTGTCATCTTCTCTTTCTATGACAAGATATATTGTGCCGTCATTGCCCTTTGTAAGGTCAGCGTCAAACTCGTCGCTTCCTGAGCTTTCGCTGTATATTTTAACAGCCTTGTCATTTTGAAGAGTATAGACCTCAACTGTTTCATCGTCTGTTCTTGCTCCTTCATTTTCAAACAAAACAACCATTTCGGGAATACCGTCCTTGTCAAGATCCGTAAACGCAATGTCCTCGATCTCATTTCTTGACCCTGTGATTATGCTTTCATAAGCATTGATGCCCTCAAGACTTATATCGTCAAAAACCGTAGCCGCCGCTGTAAATGACGTCATTGAAAGCACTGCCGTCACACCCACAAGACCCGCAAATAATCTTTTCAACATAATAAAACCTCCTCGTATAATAAGTTTAGACATCAAATTTAACGGTGTTTAAACTTATTTTAT
>JAUNPM010000280.1 GCA_030536675.1 Clostridia bacterium
ACATTGGGAAACGGGAAAATCAGACATAATAAATTATGTTGACGTTACATTTAACAAGACTGCAAGAATAGACAGAATAATATATGCTACAAGGCAGGACGGTTCAAAAGGAAAGGGATACCCCTCAATACTTACTATATACAGCTATGACAGTGAAAGTGACCAATGGGAGAAGGTGGCACAGGGAAGCTCAATAGCAACGGGAAGCTATGTTATAATAACACTGCCTGAAGCTGTTGATTTTGAAAAATTGAGATTTGAATTTACGGAAGCCTACAATAAAATGGCAAGTGCCTCTGAATTTGTGTTTTTGCGTTCCGATGACACTGTTATAAACGGTAACGTAAAAATAAGCGGAAATGTTATTACGGGCGACACAATAAGAGCTGAAGCAGAGCTTACGACAGGTGATGAAAATGCTCTTAAATATCAGTGGCAGTACAGTGACGATGGCATTGAATTTACAGATATTGAAAATGCCAATGATGTTGAATACACAATAAATGAGTATAGAAAGTATTTCAGAGTTGTTGTAGGCGACAAAAGCGGCAAATATTTCGGAACAATAAAATCAAGTACGGCAGATTACGCAAGGGCTTATATTACAGGCTCACCTCAAGTCGGTTCAATCGTAAGCACGTCAATAGAGGTAAGCGGTGTTGACTATACTTACATATGGCAGGTAAGCGAGAGTGCGGACGGCACGTTTACGGATATAGAGGGAGCGGGACAAAGCAGCTACAAATTAACGGAAAATGAATTGAATAAATATGTTAGAGTGCAGTATACATTTAAAAACGGAGAAATAATAAATTCCGAGCCTGTGCTCATTGAGGCTGCAAACACCTATCCCGAATATACGGAGGATTATATTGATCTGTCGGATCTGCCAAGCTCTGCTTTAATTGAAAGCAGTGTAGGCTACGGAACGCTTCAATACGACCAAAATTTGGCAGGCGGCAAAATTTCACTCCTTGTAGACGGAGTTAAAAAATATTTTACAAAGGGCTTGTGTGCTAACGCAAATGCCAAGCTGGTGTATGACGTTTCATTTTTCGTTCAAAAGTATCAGTATGAAAAGCTCACGGCATATGTGGGACTTGATTCTTCAAAGGGAAGCAACGGCAACGGAGTTATATTTAATATATATACTTCAAAGGACAACAGTACGTGGACAAGTGCCGTAGCAACAGGAGTGCTTAAGGGTGACACAAACTGCGAATATATAGAAATAAATTTAAAAAATGCCAATTATGTTAAATTTGAAATAGGAGCTAACGGCAGCAATGCTTATGACCACGCAGTAATTGCGGGAGGAAAGCTCTCAAAGGCTTCATATGACCCTCAATACAAGGACTATGACTTTATTAAAAAGGTCAGTGAATATGACAGAGAATTAAAGAGCTATGAAACAGGCAGTAATTATGAAGAGCTTTTAAATAATACAGACTACAGAAAAATCCTTTATCAAAGAACATTTGTAAATAATGCAGACTATGAATTGTTACAGGCTATTGCCCACACTGATGAAAAAAGCAAAAATGCTCTTGAATGGTTTATGAATGACTTTGAGGCTCTTGATTATTATGTAAACGGAGGTCCCATAAGCTCAAGCGGTACTTACGCAAGATCTGTGCAGACAATAATCGATCTTTATAATGAGTATTCGGAAGATATGGACAACAGCCTTTATAAGAGAATTTTTATTGCCCTTTCTCTTGTAAATGCAGTTAAGCTCACAAGCTGGACAGACGGAACAGAGGTTATGGATCCTGTTAAAAGGTATGCAAGCTACAAAAAGCTATATGACAAAGGATATCTTATAAACAGAGTTTTTGAAAATCTTAATGTTACGGAAATGAAGTGGGTAGTAGGCAGCAGAATTTGCGATGAGGAAATAGAGTGGCTCAACTATTTTCTAAGATCCGATTATTACAAGGATGTTCACGCAGGTGAGGACGTTATTAATGAAAGAACGATTGTAAATCCTTATGCATATATTACCTACAACTTAAACAGAAATCTTGCCAATGAAGAATATTACAAGGAAGAAAACAGAGAAAAATGGCAGAGCAAATATCATCTTGTAAATACCGAGGCGGCAGACGATGACGACGATTTTGACATAAACGTTAAATATCTTCAGGGACACAAAAGAAACTGGATGGCTTTTGCAGAGGGCGAAATATGCGGCGGTATTTCCGAAACAGGTGCAAA
>JAUNPM010000281.1 GCA_030536675.1 Clostridia bacterium
CCTCCAAATTCAAATTTTTAAGCTCTTCAAATTTTTCAGTCAGCACATCGTCTATTTCCGTGTATGAAAGAGCCTTTTCTATACTGCTTTTTATCTCTCTTACAACAGCGTTTTTCGTTTCTGCCGCCTGTTCCCTTCCTGCGTCTACAGCCTCGGCAAATTGTTCTCTGCCTGTATCTATGGCTTCCGTTATCTGCAATTTTATTCTTCCCAAGTCCTCCATAAGCTTAGTATTGCTCATTATGATTTCCTTTAAATTATAAGCCGCTCTGAATGACCTGACAAAATCCGCAACAAACACCACAGACACAACAGCCGTAATTACAGCCTCACCCCTTGTGTCAATGGAATCGATAAATTTGGCAACAGGCTCGTTTATAACATATGTTGCAAGCATACCCATAAATCCCCAAGTGACGCTTGACTTAAGGCATATATACCCCTTATAATTCATAAAGCATTTTGAATAATCCCAGTACTTTATTTTAAAGAGCTTTTCCATACCTATTCCCGTAATAAGCTCCAAAACAGTAGCTCCCACAACACTTAAAATATACACAAGAAAAGGGCTTTCCATAACCGGTATTGTTGAAAAAAGTATTATTACCGCACCACTGCCGTATATAGGGAGCCACGGACCCTTCATAAATCCCCTGTTTACCCATCGTTTTTCTTTTATCGAAACATATACGCTTTCAAAACACCAGCCCATAAAGCAATAAATGTAAAACACAAGAAAAAACGTCAGTATATTCAGATCCAAACTATACATATATATCCCCCAAATCAATTAATATTAAAATTGCCCTTTTGTATCGGCAAAAGAGCAACCTTAATCATTCATAAACCTTATTTATTTTTAATAATTTCAATAATCCTCAGGTCTTTCCTTTCTTAAGCCGAAATAATATCTTATGGCTTCCGTAATTCTTTCTGCCGCATACCCGTCGCCGAAAGGATTTTTAGCCTGTGCCATTTTTTCGTAAACCTCTTTATTGTCAAGGAGTTCCTTAGCCTGAGCATATATTTCATCTTCCTCAACGCCTGCAAGCCTTAATGTTCCCGCTTCAACACCTTCGGGTCTTTCTGTCACATTTCTCAACACAAGCACGGGCTTGCCCATAGACGGCACTTCCTCCTGCAAGCCGCCGCTGTCTGTCATTACAAGATAGCTCAAATTCATAAGATTGTGCATATTTACAATGTCAAGAGGATCCACAAGATGTATTCTGTCGTGACCTCCCAAAACTCTGTTTGCAACCTCTCTTACGGCAGGATTAAAATGCACTGCATAAACAACCTCTATATCCTCGTAATCCTCAACAAGCCTTAAAACAGCCCTGCATATATTTTCAAGAGGCTCGCCCAAATTTTCTCTTCTGTGAGCCGTCATTGTTATTACTCTCTTGTTTTTATAGTCTATGCTGTTAAGCTCCTCAAGGTCAAATTTAAATCCGTCCTTTATTGTGTGCTTAAGGCAGTCTACGGCAGTATTTCCCGTAATGAATATATTTTCTTCATTAATATTTTCCTTTAAAAGGTGCTCCTTTGCAAGCCTTGTGGGAGCAAAATGCAGGTCAGCCATATGCCCTGTAAGCACTCTGTTCATTTCCTCGGGGAAAGGCTGAGTTTTGTCATATGTTCTTAAGCCTGCCTCAACGTGACCCAGCTTTATTCCTCCGTAAAAAGCGGCAAGAGCACCTGCAAAGGTTGTGGTCGTATCTCCGTGCACAAGCACAAGGTCGGGCTTTGCTTCGCTCATAACCTCTTCAAGTCCCGTAAGCGCCTTTGTTGTAATGCTTGTGAGTGTCTGTCTTTGAGTCATTATGTCCAAGTCATAATCAGGCTTTAAGTCAAATATTTCCAAAACCTGATCCAGCATTTGTCTGTGCTGTGCCGTAACGCACACGATCTGTTCAATATCCCCGCACTTATCCATTGCCTTAATAAGGGGCGCCATTTTTGTCGCTTCGGGACGTGTGCCGAAAATACTCATTACCTTTACCTTATCCATAGTTTTCACCTCATAATAATTTTTATTTATTTTATCTGTTGATTTAACTTTTTGCACAGTCATTATTTACTGCCCTTTATGTATTTGCCGTACCAAACCCAGCCTGTGGCAATTCCCACTGCATAAAACACAGCATAAACAACAACTGCAATACCAAGGTCAGAAAAAGAAAATTCACCGTATCTT
>JAUNPM010000282.1 GCA_030536675.1 Clostridia bacterium
AGTATCACTACTATATTTTAGACAGTGAGTGTAAGGTAAAAATGGATTGCGCAGGATATGACAGTGTACAATATTTAGGTTATGGAATTTACAGAGCACATAAAATAAATGATTCAAATGTTTATGATATTATTGATCGGGATAATAAAGTGATATTAAGTGGGTATAACGAAAGTATACATGTTGACGAAAACGGATTTTTGTTGTATGCTATAGGAACAGATGATCCTGAAATATTTATTTATGATTTTGAGGGCAATATTCAGGGATATCGTCAATTTGAAGGCTATTCCGCAACAGGTCCAATGGTAATAGATGTTCCCGAAGCCTATTTTGTAAACGGAAATATATATATAGGTAATCTGAAAAATAACAAAACCAATAAATATACAGAAATATATATGTCCCTTAGGGGAGAAATAATTAAGGAGGAAGAAAAATGATAAGTGACAGAGTAAAAAAAGGTCCCGAAAAAACTCCTCATCGTTCATTGTTTAAGGCAATGGGATATACTGATGAAGAGTTGTCAAAGCCTTTAATAGGTGTTGTAAATGCTCAAAATGAAATTATACCGGGGCATATTCACCTTGATAACATTGCAAAGGCTGTAAAGGCAGGTATACTTGCCGCAGGAGGTACTCCTATTGAAGTGCCTGCCATAGGCGTTTGTGACGGTATTGCAATGGGACATATCGGTATGCATTATTCTCTCCCAACAAGAGAATTAATTGCGGATTCCATTGAATGTCAGGCAACAGCTCACGCTTTTGACGGACTTGTGCTTATTCCAAACTGTGATAAAATCGTTCCCGGTATGCTTATGGCTGCCGCAAGATTAAATATACCTGCTATTGTATGTTCAGGCGGTCCTATGCTTGCAGGTCACAAGGGCTGTGAAAAGCTCTCACTTTCAAAAACTTTTGAGGCTGTAGGTGCTTATGAAGCGGGACTTATAAATGATGAAGAATTAAAGGAATTTGAAAATAAATCCTGCCCAAGCTGTGGCTCCTGCTCAGGTATGTATACGGCAAATTCAATGAACTGCTTGTCTGAGGTCATAGGTATGGCATTGCCGGGAAACGGCACAATACCTGCCGTATACGGTGACAGAATAGGTCTTGCAAAGCACGCAGGAATGCAGATAATGAAGCTTGTTGAAAAGAATATAAGACCAAGAGATATTATGAATGAGAAATCATTCAGAAATGCTCTTACAATGGATATGGCTTTGGGCTGTTCAACAAATTCAATGCTTCATCTTCCTGCCATTGCACACGAGGCAGGTGTTGAATTAAATCTTGATATGGCTAATGAAATAAGCTCAAAAACTCCTAACCTTTGCCACCTTGCTCCCGCAGGTTCAAACTACATAGAGGAATTAAATGAAGTTGGCGGTATTCCTGCTGTAATGGCTGAAATAAATAAGCTGGGACTTCTTGAGCTTGATAATCCTACGGTAACATTAAAGACTGTAGGTGAAAATATATCTTACTTTGACGGAGCAGACGGCAAGATAATAAGAACTGTTGAAGATCCTTATTCCAAAACAGGCGGTATTGCCGTATTGAGAGGAAACATTGCCCCCGACGGCTGTGTTGTAAAAAGAAGTGCTGTTGCTCCCGAAATGTTAAAGCACAGCGGTCCTGCAAGAGTGTTCACATCTGAGGAGGACGCTATAGCTGCAATATTCGGCGGAAAAATAGTTAAAGGTGACGTAGTTGTAATTGTATACGAAGGTCCTAAGGGTGGTCCCGGTATGAGAGAAATGCTTTCACCTACATCTGCCCTTGCAGGTATGAAGCTTGATAAGGATGTAGCTCTTATAACAGACGGACGATTCAGCGGTGCATCAAGAGGTGCAAGTATAGGTCACGTTTCACCTGAGGCTGCTGCGGGAGGTAATATCGGTCTTGTAAGAGAGGGAGATATTATTGATATAGATATTAATGCAGGAAAAATAAATGTAAATGTAAGTGATGAAGAGCTTGCTGAAAGAAGAAAGAATTGGGTTATTCCTGAGCCTAAAATTAAAACAGGCTATCTTGCAAGATATGCAAGGCTTGTTAGCTCTGCGGACAAGGGTGCTGTTTTAAGTTAAAAAAAGGAGGTATTATATGTTATTAAACGGTTCTGAAATTTTGGTTGAATGCCTTAAGGAACAGGGTGTTGATACTATATTCGGTTATCCCGGAGGCG
>JAUNPM010000283.1 GCA_030536675.1 Clostridia bacterium
TTAAACCTGCTTTTTTGCAAATATCAGAAACAGTAATTTGGTTTAGCTGCTTTGTTTGGAGAAGCTCAACAAAAACGTGCTCTATTTTTGCAATGGATTCTCTGCGCCGTTTATTATTCTTTGTATTCATAATGTATCCCTCCATTATCTCAACAAATGTTGTCAAATTGGTGATTGAATTTATATTATGTATAAATTATACTATTATTACATTAAAAACACAACTGTTGTGTTAATAAAAATTCAGGAGGTAATTTCAATGAAAAAAAGCAGCTTTGTTGCAATGATGTTAGGCACAGTAAGCGGAGTATTGTTTGCCATAGGTATGTGTATGGCGCTTATACCACAATGGGGAACTATGAAGCCGGGAATTGTTTTCGGCTGTGTGGGTATCGTTCTTGGTATTATAACTCTAATTGTTTGGCGCAAAATGACAGGCAAGGAACCAATTAAAATATCAGGAAAGGCTGTATTTACCGGTTTTGTAGGAATCGTCGGCGCTCTTGCCCTAGGCATCGGAATGTGTTTTACAATGGTATGGGATAAAATGATTATGGGCATTGTTATCGGTATTATAGGCATTATTATTCTATTATGCCTTATTCCGCTTACTAAGGGAATTGCAGATTAAGAGTAAAATACATACCCAAAAACAACCGAGTTTACTGTAATAGCTATAGCTCTGAAAAAATTATAGGAAAGGAAAAAATATGGCAAAATCGAAATTAATAAAATCAAACGAAAAGATTGCCGAAAAGTTTACAAAAGGCTTTCAAAAAATAAATGATACAGTAGTAGGCGGATATTCTAAGATCGAGAATACCGTTATTGACGGATATACCAAAATTGAAGATAAATTCGTTGACCGATATTTAACAAAAGACGGTGAAACAATAGAACAAGCAAAAGAAAGATTGAAACGTGAGCAAGATAAATTAAAGCAAAAAAATAAAGATAATTATCAGTGATGCAAAAACCGCAGGTATTTTTAATAAATATCTGCGGTCTTTTTATTTTATTCCTTATCTGTATTCAAACACACATATTATGTTTTTTTGCAAAATATAAACGCCATTTTAGCATTTCATCTTTTTATAAATTTCAATATTAAAATAAAAATAACAAATACTCCTGCAATTTTTAAGTACAACCTAGGATCTTCACATATTTTCATATATACGTAACTGATTATATCCCCCGAAGCAACGCTTATATTATCCTTATAGTTACTAAGCACCGATTGTGAGGAAACCGTTTGTGTTTCAGGCTCAATATCTTCTTTATCTGCTTCAAAAGACGGATATTTACTGAAAACAGATTCAAAAGACGTATATCCCTCATTGTATTGATTGCCGTCATTTCTTATAAGCTCAACTGTTTTTAAATAAGTATATACATTCCCCGATGCACTTGGATAATCACTTCTTTCCCATATATGGTCTTTGGCTATTTCATCATCTGTAATATTATAATAATTATATTTTAATCGGTCAATGCCGTCGGAACCTACGGGATCGTCCCATGTTGTATCAATATGATAATATTCATTATCCAGCTTGACCATATTCCAAGCGTGACCCGTTCCCTTGCTTGTTCCCACAATTTTAAGGCTTTCCACTCCGCAAAGGTCAAAAAGTATTTTGGCAGCCGATGCATATCCGTCACATACTGCCCTGCCTTTTACCAAGGCTCCGTATGCAGTGTAATTGCAGGGATCTCCTTCACTTTCATAATCATAGGCATACTTGCAGTTATTCACTATATAGTTATGAATAATAAATACCTTCATATACGGAGGCATATCCTTTGCTATATTTTCCGATATTATCTCAAAGGCTTTTTTCTCAAGCTCTGTTTTCATATTAATAAGAGCTTCTCTTTCAAAGTCATATTCAAGGTTTATTATATAACACTTATATCCTCCTATTTGAGTATCAAGTACAGAAACATTGCTGCCCTTATATCCCATAAATGCTATGGGACAGCTTTCCGAAACACCTCTTATATACTCATTGACTTGTGAATTTTCGGCTGTAATGTTTTTTCCCGTAATACATATGCTGTCCTTACAATACAAAAGAGCTCTTGTAATTATTTCAACAAAATCATCACTGCTCTTTGCACTGTAAACATCTTCTATAGGTATATTTTTATTATCATATACAGGTCTTA
>JAUNPM010000284.1 GCA_030536675.1 Clostridia bacterium
CAAGATGATCAATTTCAAGACCCGAATCATCAGCTGCCACAATTTCGCCGCAAATATCCATAACAGCCTTTGCCTTTATTATGGCATTTTCCTCAAATGTAGCACCGTTTTCATCTACATCAATGTCAATCCCCGCTTCTTCCATACTTTTAACATTAAAGCCCTTTAATTTAGCTTTTATTTCTTTCATTTTGCCTTTGTTTTTAGTGGCAAATCATTTAATTCCTCCGCCTATTACTTAGCATTTACTTTGTTTTGAAATTTTTCATTATAGATTATAAATCTTTTATGTATGCCCTCGCCTATTTTTTCTCTTTCATCAAACACTTCTATTTTAAAAGTAAGCTCTCTGTTATTTACTTCAATAAGCTCGCTTTCAGCCCTCACTTCCATACCCACAGGCGTAGCCGCCATATGCTTTATATCCATAAGAGTTCCCACGGTTCCCTGTCCCTCTTCAAGATATTCTTCAACACTTAAATAAGCCGCCTTTTCAGCCAAAGCTATCATAGCCGGAGTAGCATACACCTTAAGTCCTCCGCTCCCCATACTAAGAGCAGTGTTACCTTCCTTTACGATCTCACAAGCCTTACCTTTAATACCGATATCCACCTATTCTTCCTCCTTAAACAGTACGCTTTCTGCGATCCTTGCCGCATCCTTTATACACTCTTCGCAGGAACAAAGCACCTTTCCCGTTTCAATGCCCTTAAGCTCCTTACAGACTACAGAGCCCTTGTCCTCCTTAAATTTATTGAGTATCTCTTTTGACAGCTTATAAGTCTTACCCTTACTGTCGGGAGCTTCCATATTTCCGCTGCTGTTTATTAATCCGGCAAGAACACAGGCTCCCGAAATAGCTCCGCAAGTACCTTCCATATTTCCCATTCCTGCGCCAAGACCCTCCGTCAGTTTAAAAACAGTTTCTTCATCAAGACCTGTCATATCAGAATAAGTGCAGGCAACAGCCTGTGCGCAGTTATATCCCTTGTTATGCTTTTTTATTGTTTCTTCTATTCTTGTTTTCACACTATCATCTCCCTGAAAAAATGCAACTTTTTAACAATTATAACATATACAAAATCATATTTCAATCAATACCGAATAAAAAGCCTATACACATTATTTATAACACATTTAACAAATTTACAATATAATTTATATCAAAAAACACTCACAATAAGATAACTTACGTGAGTGTGAATATTTTTACAATATTTAAATATATCTTCTCTTTACTCCTGAGTGCTGTTTTCAGCCTCGTCCACATACCTTTGAGCTTCATTTTTAATGCTTGCAACAGGGTGCTTTTCAGCAACGGTCTTAAAATAATTAAGAGCTGCGGCACTGTCGCCCTCACTCTCTGCAATAAGCCCCAGTCTGTACATTGCGCTGTATCTTACTTCATCGCCTTCATTTGTGCATTTCACAGCCTTGTTGAAATAATCCTTTGCCGTTTCGTAATTGCCGCTGTTTTCAGCCCGTCTGCCCAAGCTGAAATATTCGCTTGCCGCAGCGGGAAGCACTGTTTTGCAAAGAGCGGAATACTGATCAAGCACGTCCTGACTGAATCCCGATGTACTGAGAGCTATAAGCTTTTCAGCGGCCTCTTCAACACTGCCCTCATCATAATAATTCTGAATGTCATTTAACAGCTTAACTCTCTGCTGCAATTCCTGACTGTCAACAGTATAAAGTCTTGAACGCAGATTTTCGTTTTCCTCTGTAAGCCTGTCTATTGTTTCATCTTTTTTTGTAACCTCTTCATTCATATTGTTCTTAAGCACATTGTAATCGGTCTGCAGCTTATCATAATCGTTTCTGTAGCTTCTGGCTATTGCGGGCAGTCCCATACAGCCCAGCACAACAGCTGCGGCAGCTATTCCCGCAGCAAAATAACCCAAGCTGTTTCTGCTTTTTTTGTTTCTCGGACGTGAATCTGATATTTTAGGCTTAAAAAACAGTTTTTTCTCAGGCTTAAGCATTTGGTAATACCTTAAGGCAACAGGATTTGTCACATCTGTTTTAAGCACCTTTTCAGCCATTTTATAAGCCTCTGTTTCCCTTCCCCTTTCAATGTAGCAAAGAGAAAGAAGATTGCAGGCATCTATAAGATTTTTATTTTTTTCGCGGGATTTCTTTAAATTTAATATAGCCATATCCGTATTA
>JAUNPM010000014.1 GCA_030536675.1 Clostridia bacterium
GTATATCACTCTATTTATGCTCTTGACCTTTTCCCTTTTTTGTTGTATTATTATATTAATTATATGTAATTTTTTGTTTTAATGTTTTAAGGAGGATTTTAATGCAGGCAAAGTCAACCTTGCAAACCGAAGCGTATAACTATATTAAAAATCTTATTCTTTCAAATAAATTTGACGTGGATACTCTCTATTCGGAAACAAAGCTCTCAAAAGAAATAGGAATATCCAGAACACCTATGAGAGAAGCTCTCCAATGCCTAAGTCAGGACGGATATATTACCATTTATCCAAGCAAGGGCTTTATGATAAGACAGCTTAACCAAAAGGATATGCGTGAAACCATAGAGATCCGCTGTGCCCTTGAGGGCTTTTGTACCCATGTAATAGCGTCTGAGATAAATACTCAAAAGGCTCAGCGCACGATCAACGAAATGTCTAAAATTTTGGAGCTCCAAAAAGATACTCTTGAAAAAAACAACGATATAGACCAATTTATTGACTATGATCATCAATTTCACATTCTTCTTGTCAATTATATAAACAATGAGGAAGCAAACCACATTTTTCAGCGTCTTATGTATCTTATAAAACTTACTTCAACATCAGCTCTCGAAGTGGAGGGCAGAATAAGCGGTACTTTATCTGAGCACACTCAATATCTTGACTGTCTGAAAAAAGGCGACGGCAACACAGCATATAAAATACTTGTAAATCACCTTATGATGCCTCTTGATATTGTCAAAACAAATAAATAAAAAACAGGACTTGCTTAATTTGGAGAAATAAATTTTTCTCATATGAAGTCAAGTCCTTTTTCATATTTATTTTTCACTTTTACCGTGATACCTTGATATGTTCATAAGCAATCCCATACTTGCAAGCATCATTACAAGAGAAGTACCGCCGTAGCTTATAAACGGCAGCGGAATACCCGTGTTAGGTATTGTATTTGTAACAACGGCAATGTTTATTATTACCTGTATTGCGATCATAGACGTTATTCCCGTTGCAAGGAGCATTGCAAAGGGTTCGTTTGAATTTCTTATGGCAATATATATTCCTCTCCATATAAGCACTATAAAAAGAGTAACAACTATTGCAGCGCCAAACCACCCAAGCTCTTCACAAATAATGGCAAATATAATATCATTCTGTGCCTCGGGCATATATCCCATTTTCTGTCTTGATCCGCCTATGCCAAGTCCGAACATACCGCCGCTGGCAACGGAATACAATGACTGCAAAACCTGGTATCCCTTTTCATTTGACACGCTTTCAGGGTGAAGCCACGCTTCCACTCGGTCACTTCTCCATGAACCGAATATCATTGCAATAACTCCTCCCGCACCTACAGCACCTATGGTAACGGAATATCTCAGCTTAGGAGAGTATACAAACAGCAGAACAACGCTTATACCGCCTATTACTATAGCCGTACTCAGGTTTTCAAGTGCAACTATTCCTGTTGGCAGCACCATTATTCCCAGATACTTAAAAACTCCCTTCCAAGTTGTCAGCATTTTGGGATTATTTTCAAGAACTGCCGCCAAGGTAATTATAAGGGCAAATTTAGCGATTTCCGAAGGCTGAAATTCCAAGCCGAAATTAAGCCATCTTCTTGCACCATTATGTGTAACCCCCAAAGGAGTAAATACAAGAAGCAAAAGTATTATAGAGCCGAAGTATAAAAACTTGACCCAGTATTTAAGTATTTCATAATCTATCCTTGACACTATGTACATTGCCACAAAGCCTATAGCCGAATATATTATATCTTTTTTCAGGAAAGAATACATATCTCCGTTTTCACCCTGTCCTGCCGTATAATAGCTTGAACTGAATACCATTATTATTCCTATGGCAACAAGGAGTATTACGCACAGAAGTATAACATAATCTATCTGTCCTCTGTACTTTATCTTTTTAGTCTGTTTTCTTGCATTTCTCCTTGGTTGGGGTGCAGGCTCATTATAGCTCTCATAGGCTCTTTGACTGTTTAAAGATGAACTTGAGCTGCCGCTTCTTCTTATAGGCGGCAGTGATTGCCTGTTATTATAATTATTCATATATATCACCAATTTCCAAATTCCCTTTAATTAATTATGAATTTTTTCTGTTAATCAAAGTTTTGTTCACATATTCCTTAAAAATTTCGCCTCTCTGTTCATATGATTTAAACATATCCCAGCTTGCACAAGCAGGAGAAAGGAGCACGCAATCCCCCTCCTCGGCATTTTCATAACATAAATCTATTGCCTCTTCAAATGTTTCAGCCAATTTGTAATTATTAAACCCTGCTTTATCAAGAGTATCCGCAATTTGATTTTTAACGGCGCCTATTACAGCGGCAAATTTGACCCTGCCTTTAAAAGTATCGATCCACTCCGTAAAATCGGAGCCCTTGTCATAGCCCCCTGCAATAATACATATAGGGCGCTTCATAGCCTCTACGGCTTTTATTGATGCATCAGGATTTGTTCCCTTTGAGTCATTGTAAAATTCAATGTTATTTATTGTTGCAACATATTCTATTCTGTGCTCAACAGCCTTAAACTCTCTTAAAACTTTTCTTACAGTTTCCATAGGAACACCTGCCGCTATGCAGCAGCCTATTGCAGCCATAGCATTTTCAACATTATGTCCGCCTAAAATTTTAAGCTCGTCAATATCCACAACCTTTTCGTTATATCCCAAGGCATTTATATAAATGCTCTTTTCATCTGAATAAATACCTTCCTCAAGTTTATTGTTAAGAGAAAAGAATATGACCTTTGCTTTTGCCTTATCAGCCATTTTTAATGTTGTTTCATCATTGTGATTTAATATGCAAAAATCATTTTCATCCTGATTTTCAAACACTCTTTCCTTTGCCTTTATATAATTTTCAAGGCTGTGATGTCTGTTAAGATGATCGGGAGTAATGTTTAATACTGCACTTACCTTGGGCTTAAATTCATTTATTGTTTCAAGCTGAAAACTTGAAAGCTCCGCAGCCACAATTCCCTTTTCCTTTGTTTCCAAAGTAATATCAGCAAAAGGATTTCCTATGTTTCCCACAACAAAGGCATTTTCAAAATAAGCCTTGCATATATCTCCCACAAGAGATGTAGTCGTTGTTTTACCGTTAGTCCCAGTTATGGCTATTATAGGAGCCTTGCAAAACATATATGCAAGCTCTATTTCACCTATTACGGGAATGTTTTTTTCTTTTGCCCTGTTTACAAAAGGCAGATCAACAGGCACACCGGGGCTCATTACAAGAATATCTGTATTTTCTATTATGTCATCGGGATTAGCTCCCAAATAAAGCTCAAAGCCTGCCTTTTTCAGTTCATCAACAATTTCTCCCAGCTTATCCTCTGTTTTAAGATCCTGTATTATTACATTAGCACCCAACTTCTTTAGTAAATATGCCGCAGAAATTCCACTCTTTGCAGTTCCGCTTACCAAAACCTTTTTATTTTTAAAATCCATTATATTATCCCCCTGTTTAAATAAAATTTCTGCAAGCCGCAAATCCTATAAGGCACATAACCGCCGTAACTATCCAGAACAGCTGTACCACCTTTATACCCTCAAGTCCCGAAAGCTCAAAATGATGATGTATGGGAGCCATTTTAAATATCCTCTTTCCGTGAGTTGCCTTAAAGTAAGTAACCTGTATAATAACAGATAAACTTTCACACACATATATAAAGCCCACAATAACAAGCATTACAGGCATTTTTGTAAGTATTGCGGTACTTGCCACAAATCCCCCCAGTGCAAGAGAGCCTGTATCTCCCATAAACACCTTGGCAGGGTGGCAGTTAAACACAAGGAAGCCCATAAGCGCACCTATTACAGCACCGCACACATACACAAGCCCCGCCATTGCAGAGGCATAAGCCACAAACAAAAAAAACACAGCCACAAGAACCGTAACTCCCGAAGCAAGACCGTCAAGCCCGTCTGTAAGATTCACACTGTTTACAGTCCCCACCATTACAAAGAAAAGAAAAGGCGCATAAAACCAGCCTAAATCAATATAATAGCCGTCTGTAAAAGGAATATAGATATCCGTACCCATACCCGATCTTACAATATAAACATAAAATATAACAGTTACTATTAACTGAAATACAATTTTCTGCAAAGGCTTAAGCCCTTCATTCTGCTTTTTTACAACCTTTAAAAAGTCATCTATAAATCCAACTATGCCGTATCCTACGGTTATAAGAATAACAGCGGCAGCATTGCTGTCACCTCTTGCAAAAATAAGAGCAGATACAATAAATCCTATCAATATCATTATTCCGCCCATTGTGGGAGTCCCCTCTTTTTTCTTATGTGACTGAGGACCTTCTTCTCTTATGGGCTGACCGAATTTCATTCTATGTAAAACCGGTATTACAATAGGGCATATTATCACAGTTACTATAAATGCGGCAAGCACCGCATACACTGCCGTAAACAATTCAGGTTTCATCATTCTTCACTCCTAAGTTTATCTGTAATTTTTTCAAAATGCATACCTCTTGAGGCTTTCACAAGCACAGTACACCTTTTATCAGGCAGGATATTTTTAATATCTTCAATAAATTCTTCCTTTGTTCTGAAATATGCAACCTCACTGCCTCCCATTGAAACAGCGCCCTCATACATATTTTCGGAAAGCTCACCTATACACACAACGTAATCAATTCCCTGGCATACTGCATATTTTCCTACCTCTGCGTGATATTGAGGAGCCTTTTCACCAAGCTCAAACATATCTCCCAAAATACAGCAGGTAGTTCCCTCACAGGATTTAAGCACGTCTATGGCAGCCTTTACCGACTGGGGATTTGCATTGTAAGCATCGTTTATAACAGTATATTTGCCTGCTTCAATAATATCCATTCTCATTGCCGTAGGGTGAAAGCACTCAATACCCGCTTTTATTTCATCAGGGCTTAACCCAAGCTCATAGCCTACAGCAGCGGCAAACATTGCATTTTGAACCATATGCTTTCCCGGCACAGGTATCATTACCGGTATTTGAACCTTGTTATCATCAAGATATATTGTGCAGCTAATGCCGTCAAGACCCTTTTCAACAACATTGTCTGCGTGGACCTCCGCAAACTCATTTAAACTGCAATAGCAAAGATTTTTGTACTTCCTTGCTATTGTCACAAGTTTGTCATCATCTCCGTTTAACACCTTAAAGCTGTCATCAGCCATATGATTGAATATTTCGCACTTAGCCTTTAATATGCCCTCTCTGCTTCCTAAATTTTCAATATGGGATACACCTATATTTGTTATCACACCAATATCAGGAAGTGCAACAGAAGATAAATAATCTATTTCATTGAAATGATTCATACCCATTTCAATTACCGCCACTTCCGTATCCTCTTCAATTCCGAATATTGTAAGAGGCACGCCTATATCATTGTTATAATTCCCTTGAGTTTTAACTGTTTTGTACTTTCTTGAAAGCACTGATGCCACAATATCCTTTGTTGTAGTCTTGCCTACGCTTCCCGTTATTGCAACCACCTTAACATTTTCAAGCTTCTTTCTGTAATATCTTGCAATATCACCTAAAGCAATTTTTGTATCCTTTACAAGAACAGATGGCACAGGGTATTTTTCATATTCCCTTTCAGTCAAAACAGCTGCGGCTCCTTCTGCACAAGCCATTTCTATAAAATCGTGTCCGTCAAACTTTTCACCTTTTAAAGGAACATAAAGACAGTTATCTCCTATATCTCTTGAATCTCTTGATATAGAGTTTATTTCTGCATCGCCGCCTATTAAAATGCCGCCAATGTTATCCGCAATTTCTTTTAAAGTTAATTTCATTTGTTACTCTCCCAATATTTCTTTTGCTGTTTCAGCATCATCAAAATGTATTGTTTTGTCTTTCAATATCTGATAATTTTCGTGTCCCTTGCCCGCTATTATAACACTGTCGCCCTTTTCAGCCATTTCTATAGCCCTTTTAATAGCGTCACGTCTGTCAACACACATTTCATAGCTGTCGGTCACCTTTTTAACTCCGACTTCTATCTCCTTTAAGATCTCTTGGGGATCTTCACTCCTTGGATTATCCGATGTAACTATTGCCACATCACTAAGCCTTGCCACTATTTCACCCATTATGGGTCTTTTTGTTTTATCTCTGTCGCCGCCGCAGCCAAACACCGTTAAAACTCTTCCCTTTGTAAATTCTCTTACGGCATTTATAATATTTTCAAGTCCGTCGGGAGTATGAGCATAATCCACAATTACGTTAAAGCCCTTGTTATTTTTTATGCTTTGTATTCTCCCCGGCACACCCTTAATATTATTTATTCCTTCTTTTATTTTTTCAGGCTCAACACCCATTGCAACCATAGCACCTATTGCCGCCAGAGCATTATACACACTGAATCTTCCGGGGACAGGCAATTCAAATCTGTGAGCCTCACCCTTTATATTTACGGTAAAGTGCACTCTGTCAGGCAAATATTCAATATCTCTTGCTTTCAAATCACTTTCCTTTTCAATACTGTATGTTATAATACTGCACTCTGCATTTTCAATTATGCGCCCTGCCCATTCATCATCAACATTAATAATGCCGTATTGACACATTTTGAAAAGCTTTGCCTTTGCTTTGCAGTAATTTTCCATTGTCTTGTGAAAATCCAAATGATCTTGAGTAAGATTTGTAAATATGCCCACCTTAAAATTAATGCCCTTTACCTTTTTAAGCTCAAGACTGTGTGAAGACACCTCCATAACTACATCATCGCACTTTTCATCAGCCATTATTCTTAACATCTGATTTAATTCTATGGTATCGGGAGTAGTGCTTGTTGCAAAATCGATTTCTCTTTTCTTTCCGCCTATTCTTATTTCAACAGTGCCTATTACGGCAGTCTTATGCTGAATATGATTTAAAACAGACTCAATAAAATAAGTAGTGCTGGTTTTACCGTTTGTTCCCGTTACACCTATCATATTAAGCCCTTCGGCAGGGTGAGCGTAAAAGTTAGCCGCCACAATATCAAGAGCGTCCCTTGCATCCTCCACTTGATACACAGTCATATCCTCGGGTATGCTTTCAACGCTGTGCTCGGTAATAACAGCCCTGCATCCTTTTTCATAAGCTGACGGTATAAATTTATGTCCGTCAACAGTCATACCCACCATAGCTATAAAAAGAGAATCCTTGCCTGCCTTTCTTGAATCTATTGTCATTGACTTTATTTCAACGTCCAAGCTTCCTTGAACAATTTTTCCCTCTGCACCTTTAAGTATTTCTTTTAATTTCAAAACACCTGCTCCTTTCAATTTATTTAAAGCAACTCATTTTAATTAAACTCATTACTTTTAATTATACTACATTTTTCCTAATCTGTATATAGCAGAATTTTACTATTTTGATTAATTATTGTACCCTCAGGTGGGAATTGTGACTTAACATTTTCACCCTCTCCTATGACCTCTGCCGTGATTTTTGCCTTAAGTATTTCAGCCTTTGCCTTTGCCACACTCATACCCGTGTATTGAGAAACCGTTACAGGTGCAACTCCGTCCATTTCAAGCTCTTCCTCAGTATACTGAGGTGTTATACCCAAATAAGGCAAGGCATTTGTCAACAGCTCTTTCATTACGGGACCCGCTACCTGTCCTCCGTAATACACACCCTGTGGTTCATCTACAAGTACTATTGCTATTACTTGGGGATCCTCCGCAGGAGCGAATGCACAAAAGCTTGCAATATATTTTCCGCTTTTTCTGGGCAGCTTTTCGCTTGTAGCTGTTTTTCCTCCTATTCTGTAGCCGGGTATGTAGGTTTTATTTCCCGTGCCTACAGCCACTACGCTTTCAAGTATTTTTTTCATTCTCTCGGAGGTTTCCTTTGAAATGGGATTTCCTGCATCTTCATATTCAAAGGTTTTAACAGTATCCCCATTTTCATCTCTTAATTCCAATGCAAAATGAGGTGTCACAAGTCTGCCTCCGTTTACGGCTGATGATATTGCTCTTATAAGCTGTAAGGGCGTTATTTGAAAGCTCTGTCCAAAGCTCATTGTTGCAAGCTCAACAGGTCCTATTTTATCCTTCTTGTGCATAATTCCCACAGCCTCACCGGGCAGATCTATACCCGTCTTTTTATCAAAGCCAAATTTAAGCATATATTCATAAAACTTATCACTTCCAAGCCTTGCCGCAATATCCATAAACACAGGATTACAGCTGTTCTGGACGCCTTGAACAAAGCTTTCGGAGCCGTGGCTTCTGGGACTTCTCCAGCACTTTATATACCTTCCCGCAACAGTTCTTCCTCCTCCGCAGTTAAAATTACTTTCCTCCGTAACAACTCCTTCTTCAAGTCCCGCAGCCGACGTTATTACCTTAAATGTAGAGCCCGGTTCATAAGTGTCATTAATATTAAAGTTCCTCCACATTTGATTTAAAGCGTCATTTTTTTCCTTTTGGGACATAGTATCCCATTTTTGTTCAAGCTCCTCATTGTTTATTTTATACGGCTCATTAAGATCAAATGACGGATAAGACGCCATTGCAAGCATTTCACCGTTTTGAGGATTCATCATTATTATTGAACCTCTTTTTGCACTTTTGCCTCTCACAACCTTTTCAATTGTCTGTTCCGCATATTGCTGCAAATTAATATCTATACTTGTAACAAGGTCATAGCCCGCCACAGGAGCAACTCTGCTTTGTTCACTGTTTTTAAGCTCTCTGCCCCTGCCGTCGGTCTGTGTCATTATCTTTCCCTTTTCACCCTTTAAATAATCCTCATATTTGGATTCCAGCCCTATGATACCTTGGTTATCCTTTCCCACAAATCCTATTACCTGAGCCGCCAAAGTTTCATAAGGGTATATTCGTTGTATATCCTCATCAACCATTACTCCCTTTAGCTTAAGAGCCGCTATTTCCTCCGCCGTTTCCTTATCCACCTTAGTCTTTATTCTCATTAAAGCAACTCTTTTGTTAATTTTTTTAAGAGTATCCTCATAGTCAAGTTCCAGCTTTTCTGATAGTATTTTAGCCACCTTTTCAGGCTCTTCAACCTGTGCGTGAATAACACTTATTGAAGAAACGGTTTTTGTTGTTGCAATGGCAGTTCCGTTTCTGTCCAATATATCCCCTCTTTCGGGAGCAATAAGCCTATCTCTTGTCTGCTGTTCATAAGCAGCCTTCTGTAATTCGGGAGCCATAAACATTTGTATATAAAACAGCCTAACAAGCAGCAGCATAAGTATAGTTTCAATGCAAACGCATACAAAAACAGCTCTGCGCCTTGCACCGAGAGGAACCCTGTTAAACATAAATACCTCCCCATAAAAAAAGATATTGTAATAGAGAATACACTCTCCACTACAATATCTTATTTTTAAATAACTTAAACTATTACAATACTCCCATAAACAGCAAAATTTTATCTGGCTCTTATTTTTACCGTCATACCGCTTTCAACCTTAACATTGGCCTCAGGCATCTGTACATAAACTGTCGGAGAGCCTGAATTATCCGACGTGCTGCTTGTCTGTGATTCCGATGTTTCACTTTCCGATGCATTTTCACTGTTTGCCGATTCCGTCGTTTCTTCGGTTACAGCCGAGTTGAGAGGTTCATATCCGTAATCCGTGCCGCTTTCTTCCGTAACATCCACTTTAAATCCCGATGATTCAAGCATTTGTTTTGCATCACTTACAGAAAGCCCTACAACAGTAGGAATAGGCACCAGCTTAGTCTTGCCCTTTGCCGCAATTGTAAGAAGTATCTTTGACGGCTTTTCGTCAAGATTTGTTCCTCCCGCAGGAGACTGACTTATTATTGTATCTCCCGAACCTAATATCTGGAAGTCAATACCCTCTGAAATAAGCTGATCCACAGTTTCCTTAAGATTGCTGTTAGTATAGTCCTTAACCGTATATGAAGTATCTGCCGCAGCAGTGCTTTGACCGCCGTCATCATTATCAGGCGGTATTGCCTCATAATCAATTATTTTTTCAAAAATTTCTTTAAGCATAGGCACAGGTGTTGCCGCACCGCCGTTATCATCGTAATCCCTTGGCTTATATATAACCGTCATTACCATAATATCAGGATTTTCAACGGAATGATAAGCTATAAATGAAAGGGCATATTTTTGTTCTGAACGTGGTGACTGCTGTGCTGTTCCCGTTTTTCCTCCGAAGCTGTATCCGGTTATTTGAGCTTTTTTAGCTGTACCCTCTGTATAAGTTGTTTCAAGAGCCTGTCTTACCCAGTCAGACGTACTCTGTGATATTACCTGTCTTACTACTTGGGGCTTATTTTCCTTAATAATGTTTCCGTCATTATCCATAATTTGACTTACAACATAAGGCTTCATAAGCTTACCGCCGTTAATTACCGCTGCCGTAGCATTTATAGCCTGCAAAGCCGTAGCATTGAATCCCTGTCCGAATGAATTTGTCGCCATTTCAACACTGTGAAGACTGTCAACAGTGTTTATAAGGTTTGATGCACTTGATTCCGCAGGCAGGTCAATGCCCGTTTTCTCCCCAAAGCCAAAATCGTGCTGATACTTTGAATATGTTTCGGGGCTCATTTTTGATATTATATCCATCATACCCACATTACAGGACTGAGCAAGAACTCCCGCCAAAGTAAGAGAACCGTGACCGCTTGTTAAGTGACACTTTATTTCCTGATCAGCTACCTTTTTATAGCCTCCGCACACAAATGTATCATTTACGGAAATGATTCCCTCTTCAAGAGCCATAGCCACAACAACAGGCTTGTATATTGAGCCGGGCTCAAAGGTTTCGGATATATTAAAGTTTTTCCATACTTTATTTACTTCCTCGCTTCTCTCCGTATCACTCAAAGCGTCAAAAGCCTTTTGCTCCTCATCATTTGTTATTGTTGAAAGCTTCATTGGATTATTTGAATCAAATGTGGGATATTGTGCCATTGCATATATTTCCCCTGTTGAAGGGTTCATAATTATTGAAGACGAATATTCGGGAGCATAAGAATCATATGCCTCCTTACAGGCCTCTTCCGCATACTGCTGCAAGTGAGCGTCAAGAGTTGTTACAATTTTGTTGCCCTTAACGGGATTTTCTCTCTGTGTCACAATGGAGCCGTCTGATTCATAAGTTCTGAATGTTCTTCCCGGCACACCCAGCATATAATTATTATAATAGCTTTCAAGCCCCCAAGAGCTGTCGCCTCTTATAAATCCGAGGACCTGAGCGGCAAGGCTTCCGTGAGGATATGATCTTTTTGTGTCCTGTTCTCCGTATACCCAGTTGTATCCAAGGTCATTTATCTGCTTTCCTTTTTCATACTCCACATCTTTCGCTATTACATAGTAATGGTTGTTTTTAGCAGGCTTTCCCTCTGAATCAAGAGCCACATAAGACTCAAGAGTCGCAACATCTATTCCCAATATTGAAGATACCTTTGAAAATCCCTCATCCTTTGTATATGTAGGCTCTGTATATTCCTTTCCCGCTTCCGCCGCCGCTGTTCTAGCCTTTGCGGCTTTTTCCCTTTCTCCGTCGTCTATTTCAACCAAAAGAAGCGGATCAAGAACAATATCAAACACAGTTTCTCCCACAGCAAGGACTTCACCGTTTCTGTCTACAATATCACCTCTGTTAGGCGCAATGACCTTATCCTGAACCTTGTTTATCTGATTGTTTATTGCACTTGCCTCAAGCTCACTTCTGTTCATTTTTATCATAAAAACACGAAAATATCCTAAAAATCCCACTATTATTGCAAACAGGATTAATAGGATAGTAAGTCTTGAAAAATATAATCTTCCGTTTTTGCTGCCTGCATTTGAAGATGCAGGCTTTCTCTTTTTATTACTCACAATTAATCATTCCCTTATGTAACTCATATCAACTCATATACATTCATTTTATGTAAAAACCGCTTATTTGTTAAGTAAACTCTTTATAAATTCCCACACACTTTTATCCTGTGTTGAGATCTTAGCGTCATACTGCACAGTGTAGCTTTCATTAGGTACCTGAACCTCTGTTATCTGATATGCCTGAGGTTTCTGCAAACCAAGTTTTTCAGCTTCACGGGCAATTTTATTCAAATCAACATTATCTTCAAGAGTTGTTTGCAAATATTGATTTTCTTCCTGTATCTCAGCTAACTCTGCCTGTTTTGATGATATTTCCCCTCTGTAACTGCTGTTTACGGCATAAGAACAAAGCAGTGCAAGTGAAAGAGTAAAAACAACAGCAATAGAAGCTATGGTTTTCGGCATATTCAATTGTCTTATCTCCTTTTTGGCGGTTTGCTTAACTCTTTTTTTACTACTTTTACTAAAATCCTGTTCATAATAATAGTCACTTGCAACAGATGTAGCATTATATTCAGAATAACCGCTTCCGTAATATCCGTATCTGTTTTCGGTTCTGTTTTCAACACCGGTTCTTCTTCCCATTGACGCTCTTGTATAACCTCTTGCGCCTATATTTTCATTGCCTACGGAACTTCTGCCATATGTTGTCACATATTTTGATCTTGTATTTGTTCTGCTTCCCGATGCGCTTCTGTTATTCTGAATATTTCTGCCGTAACTGTTAGCAGCTCTTTTATTATAGCTGTTATTATATCCGGCTCTGTTAGCTCTCATTTAGCTTCCCCCTTAAGAGCCTTACAGCTTTTCCGCAATTCTCAGCTTTGCACTGTGAGCTCTCCTGTTATTTTCCAGTTCCTCCTGTCCCGGCAGTATAGGCTTTCTGGTTATTACCTTAACCTTCGGTTTTTTACCACATATACAAACAGGAAAATCTCTGGGACAGGTACAGGGATTTTCCAGATTTCTGAACACATTTTTTATTATTCTGTCCTCAAGAGAGTGAAAAGTTATTATGCATATTCTCCCTCCCGGCTTCAGAAAATCTACCATATCATTTACGGTACTTTCAAGTATTCCAAGCTCATTATTAACTTCTATTCTTATTGCCTGAAATGTTCTTTTCGCAGGGTGAGGTCCATCAGCTCTCGCCCCTTTAGGCACAGCCTTTTTTATTACTGAAACAAGCTCAAATGTTGTTTCAATAGGTTTGATTTTTCTTTCATTTATTATAAACTCTGCTATTCTCTTTGCCCAGCGCTCTTCACCGTAATCTTTTATTATGCGCGCAAGCTCTTCTTTTGTGTATTCATTGACCACCACGTAAGCAGACAAAGGAGATCTTTGATCCATCCTCATATCGAGGGGAGCATTGTGGTTGTAGGAGAAACCTCTGTCTGCTTCATCAAGCTGGTGGGAGGATACACCGAGATCGAGTAAAAATCCATTAACACTTTCTTGACCTAAGCCAATATTTTCAACTAATATATTTTTAATATTTGAGAAATTATCTCTCACATACTTTACATTGGAATAATCCTTCAGTCTTTTCTTTGCAGCCTCTATGGCATTTGCGTCCTGATCTATTCCTATTAACATTCCCTTTTCATTAAGCATTGATGCAATATAGCTTGAATGTCCTGCGCCTCCCAATGTACAATCGGCATAAATACCGTCAGAAACAATATTAAGACCCTTTATACATTCATCAAGCAGCACAGGTATATGTTCAAAATTCATTTTCTCAAATCCTTATATCCTTTATAAATAGGTATCAAATACCAAGTTCACTTAATGATTCAAGGCTTTCATCATCAAAATCATAAGAAGTGTTGTATTCTTCCCACTTAGCCTTGTCCCATATTTCAACCTTATCACCGTTACCGGTGCTTACAATTTCCTTTGTTATTCCTGCGTATTCCCTGAGCTTAAGAGGTATCATTATTCTTCCGTTGCCGTCAGGCTCGCATTCAAAGGCGGAAGCAAGTTTAAATCTTTTATAGGCAATAGCCTTTCTGTTTGTTGAGGGCAATTTATTCAGTTTTTCAACAAGCTCGTTCCAGCTTTCCATAGTGTAAAGCCCAAGGCAATTATCAAGCTCTTGAGTAACAATAAATTTATCCCCAAGCTCGTCCCTAAATTTAGCGGGAACTATAGCTCTGCCCTTAGCATCAATATTATGTATATATTCGCCTATAAACATAAACCCACCGCTTTCAAACCACCTTATTTATTATTTTACAATATTTAATCAAAAATATCAATAGGCAAAAGCAGTAAATTTCTTACAAATTTATTTAGCTTAACATAAATATAACTGAGCAATTATACTACCTGCCTCTTCCTAAATGTAGTATATCATATATTTAACCACATCTATGTAGTATTTTATGCTAATTTATTTTTTAACATTTTCTTAACATTTAAGTAACATTTTCCCTATTTATAATATTTTTACACAAAAATATATTTCTTAAATTAAAACCCTCTTTATTCCCGCCCCTTATTTTACACAATATTACAATTTTTTGTTTTTAATTTATTTACTTACAAGTATTTTAAAAACTTTGCTATTATAATTTGCCAAAATAACAAAACTCCTTATTTTTTTATTGACAACCCCATATTTTTTTGATACAATACTTTTGTATTCGCTGATATAGCTCAGGAGGTAGAGCGCAGCATTGGTAGTGCTGAGGTCACGGGTCCGACTCCCGTTATCAGCTTTAGCAAAAAACTAGCATTTAAGCCTATTACAGACTATTTGCAGCAAATCAAAAGCACCTTTAAAAGGTGCTTTTTTTATGTTTTAGCTACCATTTAGCTACCACAAAAATTATTTCCCGCTCTCCAACTCATCTAAAACAGTCCTTAACTCATCAATTTGCTTTTGCTGTTCATCTGCTTTTATACTCCCCAATAGGGTGTTACAGCCGCATATTATAGAATTAGCTGTCTTGGTGTCCATTTCACCATTGGCAACCATATTGTTTATTCTTGCTATGCTGTTTCTGATATCCTTAGGTGTTTTAAATCTAAAGCATAATTTCTTACTCAACTAAATCATCTACTATCACCGTACAATTTTTATCACTTATACGGTGTTTTTCCATTATATGGAATAACTTGATATGGAATAACT
>JAUNPM010000285.1 GCA_030536675.1 Clostridia bacterium
TGAATTGAATCCATTGTTTTTATTGGATGATAAATTCTATCTGACATTTGCTTATAACTTTCAAAGTGATTTTTTAGAAGTTCGTTAACATCTTTGTGTTTTTCAATATTTCTTAAATATCCTCTTATGCTATGGTATAAGCTTCGTAATTGATATTCCAACTGTTCAGTATTAGCTTTCGCTGATAAAATCGCCTCATACATATGCGCTTCCTGCTCAACTTTTGCTTGCTTTAATCCCGAATAAGTAGAAAAAACAAGGGAATTGTATTCTTGTATTTCACCGTCTTCCAGTTCACTCAGCAATTTCATAACAGGAATTGCATAAGACTGAGGTGTAATTATCTCAACAAACGAACCATCTAAAAATTCCTTTTCGACCCAACCTGTTTTTATAAATCTATTTAATATTAATCTTGCTTTTCCGCTTAATGTTAAACTTCCTTCAGGCAGTTCATCATCTTCTTCAGGATTAAATTCTTTATCCTCCTGCAACGAAATAAGCGCCGATATATAGTCATCAACTCTAATATTTAGTTCAAATTTAAACATTTGATGTAAAAGCAATATTGCTTCTACATATATTTCTCTGTTTCCTGATACTAACACAGAAAAAAAATTAGCGGGAATGATATCAAATACAGCCAATTTAATCACCTCAACTATATATTAACATACATATATTAAAACATCAAGACAAGAAAACTTCCTTTATTTTTTGCAGTGACAGCCGCAATTATATTATATCAAAGGAGGTCTTCTTTATACAAAAATTGAGCGGGAATCTTAATTCCCGCTCCGACTTTACATTCAATTTAATCTGTCAAATTGTTAAGATATGCAATAACATCAAGTATATCCACATTACCGTCATTATTTACATCTGCTGATTTTTCATCAAAATCCCCTACATTTATTCCCGTAACATATTTCATAATCAAAGCTCCGTCGGCACTGTCAATTTTACCGTCACCGTTTATGTCATTTAAATTATAATCAAGGCTTTCGTAAAATTCCACCATAGCCGCAGAACCGTAACCGCCCATTGTAGTTTTTCCCACTACTTTAACATACTTGGTATAAACAGGCTCATCAAGCTCAACTGATTTCTTTAAAGCATTGTTAGCCCAGCCGCTTCCGCTGCCTGCAAGCCTCCACTCACTGCCGTCATCACTTACATAAACCTCACAGGATGTAAATCTGCCGTTTGAGCCTGATTGTCTTGGTGTATAATCCACGGCAGTCAAATACACAGGCTTTGTAAATTCATATTCAATATATCTTTCCGTGTCGGTACCTGCTCCCGCAGAATAATTTGTATGCCATATTGTATTAATATTGCCGTCTATTGTATTTTGAGGCACAGTACTGCCTTGGTATGATGAATATGCCTTTACACTTATTCTGTCATTTGTAATATATGACCTTTCCTTTGTAGAGGTATCCTCAGTAAACCTATACTCCAAGCTGTCACTTGGAAGTATTGTGCCATTTGCACCGTTTCTCACATATATTGTCCTCTCACCCGTAAATCTCACATCATCAAATTTATTCCAATTGACATTGTCCTCTGACCATTCCATTGTGCTTTTTGCACCAATAACTCTGTTTTCATTGTCATTAATATAAAGTCCCGTAGGTGCTGTCCCCTTTGTAATGTCAATTGTAAAGTGGCTTGAGCTTCCCTGCAATTTCACAAGTATATCATTTTCGGGAGTTATTTTGCTTATTTCATCATCTGTAAGCTTAAATTCATTTACCATACCTGCATTAAGCCAATTTGTACCTCCGTCAATACTGTAAAGTACTTCATTGTTATTGTCCTTAAAGCTGTCGTTTAATACTATCTTGTTTGCATTATCTCCGTTAAACGAGAATGAAGCAAGCTCATAATCTTCATTGCCCAATATATAATTTGCCATAGTTTTGCAGGCGTCAGGCTGCATTATATTATCCTTTGTTGCCTTTGAAGCCTTTAAAAGGGCTGTATTAATATAATTTGAGGCATCTGCACTTACAGCAGATGAGCTTATGTTTGGACATATAAGATTTTCAACAACGTCCCTCATAGGCAAAGGATAATAAGTCATATAATCTGCAGCTCTTTCGGCAAGAGCCAAAAATTCACTTTCACTCTTTC
>JAUNPM010000286.1 GCA_030536675.1 Clostridia bacterium
GCAATACTGCTCGCTTATGCAACCAAAGGACAGGAACTTTTCTGTAAACAAGCTGATTTTAACAGCTTGTTTGCGGAAAACTTGGTAGTTCCTTCCTTAGCTAAATGAAAGAAATGCTTGCTAGCATTTCTTTCAAGGCTGTCGACTTTCGACAGCCTAACTCATATTACCTGCTTTTTAAATATATAAGGAGGATTTTTATATGAACGATTTATTATGGTATTTATTTGAAAAAAGCGGCAGCATTGACTGTTATTTAGCCTATAAACACAGCTGTCCCACAGGAGAAGTAACAAATGAGCTCAGAGAAAATACGAGGACTGATCATACGTGAAAATTTTTACGGAGAATCAGATAAATTTTTAATTATATTTGCCAAAGACATAGGTAAAATATCTGTTTTTGCCAAGGGAGCAAGAAACACCAAAAGCAAGTTTCTTGCTTCGTCTTCATTATTTACATATGGGGATTTTATTATACGCACAGCCACAAAAACACCCACTCTTATATCAGCTGATGTTATTGAAAATTTTTACGGCATAAGAAGCAATTTTTCAGCTGCCGCCTATGCCTCATATTTTGCAGAATTTACAGATAAAGCATTTCTTGAAAATATACCTGATAATAACGCTCTTCTTCTCATTTTGAAATCTCTTCAAAAGCTTTCAAATGAGAGCCTTGACCCAAGACTTGCAGGCTGTGTTTTTCAATTAAGGCTTCTTGATATTTTAGGCTACAGACCCGATGAAAAGACAACAGCACTTTATTCACTGGGTAATGAGGCTCTTTCAGCTGTAAATTACATACTTTCAGTGCCCCTTAACAGCGCTTTTTCAATTAAAGCCTCCAAGGAACTGATAAGGGAATTGGAGTATTTTACAGAAAAATATATTGAATACCACATAGATATAAAACTTAAAAGCTATAAAATACTCAAAGACTTAATTATGAAGGATTAAATACACCATAAGCGATAATATTCAATTCATAAATGGAATTATAATTATAAAACAAATTTAACACTCAAAAAATTTGTTTTAAAAATTTTCAATTTTTCTATTGACAAATACAAATAAAGTGCTATACTATACTTAATTTAATAAGACACGGCTAACTTTAGCCCATATCTTCAGGGATTTGTGAAATTCAATACCGGCGGTAAAGCCCGCGAGCCATATGGCATGATTCGGTGAAACTCCGAAGCCGACAGTAAAGTCTGGATGTGAGAAGATTATTTTATTTGGTTCATTCCCTGAGTTTATTATTTAAACTCAGTTTTTTTATTGGTTTACTTTTTATCCCTGTATATATTATACAGGGATTTTTTATTTTAACAAACGGAAGGTGTTTTTATGAATTATAACTATATGTTAAGAGCAATAGAGCTTGCCAAAAAAGGTGCAGGTTATGTTTCTCCTAATCCTATGGTAGGAGCTGTCATTGTAAAAAACAATAAAATAATAGGTGAAGGGTACCATATGAAATACGGCTCGGCACACGCAGAAGTAAATGCCTTTGCAAATGCTTCCGAAAGCGTTGAGGGAGCCGAAATGTATGTTACTCTGGAGCCATGCAGTCATTACGGGCATACCCCACCCTGTGCTAAAGCTATAATTGAACACAAAATCAAAAAAGTTTACATAGGCTGTCTTGACGTAAATCCCCTTGTTGCAGGCAACGGAGTCAAAATGCTGCGCAGCAGCGGAATAGATGTTGAGATCGGCATTTTGGAAAATGAATGTAAAGCTCTCAATGCCGTATTTTTTAAGTATATGCAGACAGGTCTGCCCTATGTTGTTATGAAAAGTGCAATGACACTTGACGGCAAGATAGCAGCTTACACAGGGGACTCAAAATGGGTATCAAACGAAGCCTCAAGACAGGAGGTCCAAAAGTTAAGGCACTGCTTAAAAGGAATTATGGTAGGAATAAACACAGTTATTAAGGATGACCCTGCCCTTACCTGCCGCATTGAAGGAGGAATTGACCCTATAAGAATTATTGCGGATTCTCATTTAAGGATCCCCTTAAATGCAAAGGTACTTAATGAGAGTGATAAATGTATTATTGCTGCACTCAAAAATTCCGATCCTCAAAAAAAGAAAGAGCTTGAAGCTATGGGTGTCAAAATAA
>JAUNPM010000287.1 GCA_030536675.1 Clostridia bacterium
ATAAAATAAGTTTAAACACCGTTAAATTTGATGTCTAAACTTATTATACGAGGAGCGTTCTTATGAAAAAAAAGCACATTTTTCTTATAATTTCTACAATTATAAGTATGGTAACGTTCTCACATTTACATAACTCTATTACTCTTGGCGACGTATCCGTTTATGAACTGGGTAATGTACTTATATCTTCAGATGATACAAAAAACAGCGACAGCACTCATATAGGACAACCAATAGATCTTACAGACATTAACAGCCTTAAAAAATCATTTTATGCCATAGACAAAAAAACAGGTATGCCCTCCGACCTTTTCAATTTAACGGAATTTTCACAGGCAAATTTACACATAAATACAGAGGGGAACGGTCCCAAAGTACTTATATTTCACACTCACGGCAGTGAAATGTATGCTGACAGCAAAAATACCAATGAAGGTGTAATTGGGGTAGGCGAATATCTGAAAAGTATACTTGAAGATAAATATGGTATAGAATGTCTTCACATTACAGATAAATTTGATATTGTGGAAGGTAAGCTGCAAAGAGATGGGGCATATGAAAGAGCAGAGCCCGTTATTACTCAAATAATTAAGGAAAATCCATCAATACAGCTCGTCATAGATCTTCACAGAGATGGTGTAAACGAAAATCTCCGCCTTGCAACCGAAATAAACGGAAAATCTTATGCAAAAATTATGTTCTTTAACGGTATATGCCGCAAATGGGAAAACGGAAATCTTGTCCCAACAGAAGGACTTGAAAATCCTTATTTAAAAACCAATCTTGCCTTAAGCTTTCAAATGCAGTACGCTGTTACCCAATTTAATTCAAACATAACCAGAAAAATATACATAAATGCTTACAGATATTCCCTCCATATGAAAGATAAAAGTATGCTTATAGAACTTGGTGCACAGACCAATACATATGAAGAAGCACTAAACAGCATTGAAGTTGTTGCAGACGCTTTGGGAAAAGTTTGTTTTTAAAAGGCTCAAACCATATGGAATGAGCCTTTGACACATTAATATTCAAATATTCTTGAAACAGGAAGTCCCTCATGTATTCTGTAAATTGCATCAGCAAATACCTTTGAAACAGACTTTTGCTTTATTTTCGGAATAGCTTTTTCAGCAGTAAGCGGCACTGTATCAAGTACCATAAGCTCCTTAATCTTGCTGTTCTGTATTCTCTCAATAGCTGCACCAGAAAGCACTCCGTGTGTACAGCAAGCATAAACTTCCTTAGCGCCTCTTTCAATAATTGCATTTGCAGCATTTGTTATTGTTCCCGCCGTATCGATCATATCATCATAGAGTATAACTGTCTTATCCTTGAAATCACCTATAATATTCATTATCTCAGATACATTAGGCTTAGGTCTTCTCTTATCTACAATAGCAATAGGCACGTCAAGCTGTTCAGCAAAAGTTCTTGTTCTTGTTACGGAGCCCAAATCAGGAGATACAGCAACTACATTCTCGTTACCGTAACCGAATTTTTCACCGTAATACTTTGAAAGTAAAGGCATACCAACCAAATGATCAACAGGTATATTGAAAAATCCCTGTATCTGTGCACAATGCAGATCCATTGTAATAACTCTGTCAGCTCCCGCACTTGTTATAAGGTCAGCTACAAGCTTTGCTGAGATTGGATCTCTTGCCTTTGCTTTTCTGTCCTGCCTTGCATAGCCATAATATGGAATAACTGCATTGATTCTGCCTGCAGAAGCTCTTTTAACCGCATCAATTGTAATAAGCAGCTCCATTAAGTTGTCGTTTACGGGATAACTTGTAGGCTGTACAATAAAAATATCGTTTCCTCTTACCGTTTCATTGATCCTTACGCTTATTTCACCGTCGCTGAACTTGCTTACTTCACATTTGCTTAAAGAAAGTCCAAGCTCCGATGCAATCTTTTCAGCTAAGATATGGTTACCGTTGCAGCCAAAAATCTTAATACCGCCACCGCTAATATTCATCTTAATTCCTCCTGATGATATTTTTATTAATGTTTATGTAGGTTACTCTACGCTTTTACACAACTTATATTATAATATTAATTTTATTTATTGTCAAATATTGTTGTATATAAACTTATTATTGTA
>JAUNPM010000015.1 GCA_030536675.1 Clostridia bacterium
AAATGTTATGGCACAAATTAGCCATAGCATACTCAATTACTATTTTAATTATACTACAAGGCTGTTGAAATCTCAACAGCCTTTTTTTAAAATTACAAAATATTTTATAGCCATAAATGTATAAAATATTTCACACTATTTCTTATTTATCCTGAGCAGCAGCAACACCCGGAAGTTCTTTACCCTCTAAGAATTCCAATGAAGCTCCGCCGCCTGTAGAAATATGGCTCATTTTGTCGCCGTAACCCATTTGGTTTACTGCTGCTGCTGAATCGCCGCCGCCTATAATAGTAGTTGCGTCAATATCAGCAAGTGCATGAGCAACAGCTTCAGTACCCTTGGCATAATCAGCAATTTCAAACACACCCATAGGTCCGTTCCAAACAACAGTCTTTGCATCCTTTAAAGCGTCTGCATAAAGAGCTCTTGTCTTTTCACCAATATCAACGCCCTCTTCTTCATCTGAAATAAAGGCAGCTGAAGGATCCTCAGGTCTTTCAACAGTATGGTGAGGCTTACCCGGTCCAAAGTCCTTAGTAACAACTGTATCTACGGGAAGAAGCAACTTAACGCCCTTTTCCTCTGCCTTCTTTACCATTTCAAGTGCATATTCCATTTTATCTTCTTCAAGAAGGCTCTTTCCTATTGAATAGCCCTGTGCCTTAAAGAAAGTATATGCCATACCGCCGCCTATAATAAGTGTGTCAACCTTGTCAAGAAGGTTATTTATAACATTGATCTTGTCACTTACCTTAGCGCCGCCGAGAATTGCAACAAAAGGTCTTACAGGATTATTTACCGCATTACCCAAATATTCGATCTCTTTCTGCATAAGGTAGCCTACGGCTGCTTCCTTAACATATTTTGTAACACCCACTGTAGAGCAATGTGCTCTGTGAGAAGAACCAAAAGCGTCATTTACATATATATCGGCTAAAGAAGCAAGATCCTTGCTGAATTCTTCACCATTTTTTGTTTCTTCCTTGCGGAATCTTGTATTCTGAAGAAGAATAACATCTCCGTCATTCATATTGGCAACAGCAGCCTTTGCGTTTGGACCTACCACTTCGTCATCGGCAGCAAACACAACTTCTTTTCCAAGCTTTTCTGATAATCTTACAGCAACAGGCGCCAAAGAAAATTCTTCTGAAGGCTCCTTTGGTTTACCCAAGTGAGAACAAAGTATAACTCTTGCACCCTCTGAAATTAATTTCTGAATTGTAGGCAAAGCAGCTACTATTCTGTTTTCATCAGTGATCACGCCTTCCTTTAAAGGTACGTTAAAATCACATCTTACAAGAACATTCTTACCCTTAACCTGTAAATCGTCAACTGTTTTCTTGTTTAACATTTTCTGTTTCTCCTTTCAAGTGCCAAAACACATATAATTGACATAAAACCTTTGGCATACACCAACATTGTTATCATTATAACATAATTTCCCAAATATTAGAACTCCATTATTTTAACAATTTTTGACTTGTAACCTCTCCGTATTTTATACAAATTAGCCATAAAATATTATAGTTTTACATCAATTTTAATATTAATTTAATAATTTTTAACTTGAATATATTTAACAATATATCAGTTATCGGCTCTGTTTCTGTTGTAATTTATAAGACAGCCTGCAAGTATGATCTTTCTTTCATCATCTGTAAGCTCACCCATTTTAAGAGTAAATTCCTTCATTTCGCCCTTTCTTACAACATAAGCCTTAAATTCAGACTTTTTGTCTGCAATTCCCTTTGCGGCATCGGGTATAAATATATAGTCGCCGTTTTCAAAAGGAAGCTCCTCATTAAATATGAACGGAAGCATACCCCAGTTAATAAGGTTTGAACGGTATCTCTTTGTTGCATATTCATTTGCAATATTAGCCCAGCCGCCAAGTACCTTTTGGCAGGACGCAGCCTGTTCTCTTGCAGAACCGTCGCCGGGCTTAACGGCAAATATTGTACTTCCTATGCCTGTATTTTCTCTGTTAATATCAAACCTTGATTTAAGAGTATCGGTAATTTCGGCAATTTCCTCTGAAACCTCTGCGGGACATTCTCCCTTTACTCTTGCCTTTTCCACTGCCTGCACTTCCTTAGCTCTCGGCACATAGTTAGGATCCTTTCTTGAAAGAGTAAATTCCGCAAGTCCCAAAGGATTTGAACGGTAAGAGCTTGTTTCTCCGGAAGGAATAAGCTCATCTGTAGTGGTTACAGGGTCTGTTATAAGACTTACTACCTTTAATAACAGGTTGTCCGTTAAAGGACTCATTTCAGGCCAAGGCTTAATATTTGGACCGTATTTAAGCTCAACATCGGGGTCAGCCTTTCCGTATCCGAAATATACTCTGTTTTCATAAACAGACTTATTAAAGAAGTACTTAGGCTTACTGAAGTTTACGTCTATTTCATTTGCGGGAGTAAGATAGCCCTTGTTTACTGCTGTTGCCGCAATAGATCTTGCATCCATAAGAGCAACACCTGCTATCTGACCGTTGCCGGGCTTAGAACCCTCTCTGTTAGGGAAGTTTCTGGTTGAATGTCTTATACTGAGTCCCTGATTGCTTGGAACATCTCCTGCACCGAAGCAAGGACCGCAGAATGCGGAACGAACTGTTGCGCCTGCCTGCATAAGCTTAAATATAGCGCCGTTTTCAACAAGGGTCATAAATGTAGGCTGACTTGAAGGATATACGCTTAAGGCAAAATCATCAGCACCTATTGTATGACCGTCAAGAATATCAGCCACATCGCAAATATTGTCATAAGTACCGCCCGCACAGCCTGCAACAACACCCTGATCTACGTAAAGTCTGCCGTTTCTTACCTTATCCTTTAACTTATACTTGATATTTGGATTGTCAATAGTCTTTACAGCCTTCTTTTCAACCTCATCAAGCACGTCCATAAGGTTAGCGTTTAATTCATCTATTGTATAAGTATTGCTTGGGTGGAAAGGCATAGCTATCATAGGCTTGACCTTTGACAGATCCACATAAACAATACCATTGTAATAAGCTCCGTTTCCTGGTTCGAGCTTCTTAAACTCTTCAACTCTTCCGTGAGCGCTGTAATAGTCCTTAACCTTGTCATCTGTTCTCCATACTGAGCTAAGACAGGTAGTTTCCGTTGTCATAACATCAATGCCGTTTCTGTACTCAACGTTAAGACCCTCAATGCCGTCGCCTATAAACTCCATAACCTTATTTTTAACATATCCGTTTTCAAATACGGCACCGATAATGGCAAGAGCTATATCCTGAGGTCCAACATAAGGTTCAGGCTTACCTGTAAGATAAATGCCTATTACATCAGGTCTTGCAACATCATAAGTCTGGCACAAAAGCTGCTTTGCAAGCTCACCGCCGCCTTCACCGATAGCCATAGTACCAAGAGCACCGTAACGGGTATGTGAATCGGAACCAAGTATCATTTTGCCGCAGCCTGACATCATTTCTCTCATATATTGATGTATGACCGCCTGATGAGCAGGTACATATATACCGCCGTATTTCTTTGCAGCTGAAAGCCCAAACATATGGTCATCTTCATTTATTGTACCGCCTACAGCGCAGAGAGAATTATGACAGTTTGTAAGTACGTAAGGAATGGGGAATTTTTCCATACCTGAAGCACTTGCAGTCTGAATAATACCTACATAAGTAATATCGTGACTTGCCATACAGTCAAACTTGATTTTTAAGTTGTCCATATTTTCGCTTGTATTATGAGCCTCAAGTATACCATAAGCTATGGTTTTCTTTACAGCCTCCTCCTTGTTGTCGGACAGACCCATTTGAGAAAGCCTTGCCTTAGCACTGCCGTCATCGGGTATAAGTTCACCATTGGCATAGTATGCACCGGTTTTAAACAATTCAACCATTATATTTACCTCCTGAATAATTATTTATATTAATTACAGTATATCAATAATTCTGTCATATTTCAATATAATTTTTATGGATTTGCAGGTTTCAATTTAAAAAAATTCATATTTAGCACAAAACAAACCATTATTTTTCACTTTGTGAATTGTTTTGCTGCCCTTATTTCAAAATTTGCATTTTATCTTTTTTGATGAACAGAGATACCCTCTTATATTTATTCACAAAAAATTTATAAATTTCGGCATAATTAATATTTAACTTTTATTTTATTTGTGCTATACTTTATTCGTATTTTATACAATTATCACAATTAAAGGAAAACAAATTTTTAAAAAGGAGACGTTTTAAATGAAAAAGATAATATCTTTTATATTATCATCCGTAATTATGCTTTCATCATTTAATATGAGCATATTTCAGGCATTTGCATCAGACCTGCTTTTAACGGAAGTATACGGCTGGTATGAATCCATACACATTGAATGGAGCGGAGATGCCGACGCAGCCAATGCCGCTGTATATTATAAGCCTTACGGCACAAGTACATACACAGCCATTGACAGTGAACTTATAAGAGCAGACGGAACAAACGGAGTTGCTGACATAGTCGGCATAACAAAAGGTATATACGACATTAAAGTGGAAACATCAGACGGTAATACCCTTACGCAAAATAATATTTCCGTTGGGGAATTTGACCGTTCAGGCTATGCCCATTTTAATTATTCCCAAGGTGTGGGCGCTTATAATGATGACGGCACCCCCAAAAGCGATGCACAAATTATTTATGTAACAAACTCAAATAAAAACTCTGTAACCCTTGGAAAATATACGGGTATAGGAAACATATTAAAAAATGCAAGTAAATACTCTTATCCTATTATAGTAAGAATAATAGGTACTGTTGACACACAGACAAGAGATTCCGACGGAACCAAAACAACAGACAAAAATAACGGTGTAGTTTCAATAAACGGACTTACGGACACCGAAAAGACAAATGACTCTTACTTTAATATGCTTGATATTTCGGGAGCAAAAAACATTACCGTCGAGGGCATAGGCAAAGATGCCACTATTGAAAAATGGGGCTTTACCTTTAAAACCTCAAACAGCATAGAAGTAAGAAATCTTACATTTACAAAATATCCCGAAGATGCCTGCACCTTTTACGGAAGCTCCTCTTCAATAAATTCATATAAAAATTATTGGGTACATAACAATTACTTTAAAAAGGGCGAAAACAAGTATGATTTAACAGAAGAACAGGATAAGGGCGACGGTGACGGCTCTTCAGACTTTTTCAACTGCACAAACATAACATATTCCTACAATGTATTTGAAAACTGTCACAAAACATCTTTACACGGCAATTCGGACGGTGTTAAGCAATATAACTCAACTTGGCACCATAATTACCTTTTAAACTGCGGGTCACGCTTGCCCCTTACAAGACAGGTAAATCTACACACCTACAATAACTATTATTACAACTGTGAAACCTGCACCGATACAAGAGCAAGTGCGTGGGTATTTGCCGAAAGCAACTATTTTGAAAACTGCACAAATGCCTTTAAAACAACGTCAAACACAACTTACGGCGATCCTATAGTAAAACTTTACAACAACGTGCTTTCAAACAGCAAAATAAGTGACAAAACATCAACCGTTACACAAACAAATGACAGGACCCTTGAAATAAGTCCTTCATCACCAACAAACAGCAATGTGAATCCATACCCAAACTTTGACACCGATACAAGTGTTTTTTATTATGATTCACAAAACAAATCAACAGATGTAGCTTATTTAACAAGTGCACAGCAAGCTAAAACAGATATATTGCAGGCAGCAGGACTTTCAAAGGAAAACGCTGTTTTAAGCGTGTATTTACCCGATACTGAAATAAATACGGAAACAACCACAGAAACCCCTATTGTATCAGATGACAGCGAGCGCTATTATAAAACAGAGCTTCTCATAAATGAAATGCTCAAAGAAGACGGACCCTCAAACGGTTCACTTTGGAATAAAGAAAGTGAAACAAAATTCAAATGGTCTTACATAAACGGCTGTATGGCTTCTGCTATGATAATGCTTGGTGACATAAAAAACGATGAAAGCTATGTATCCTTTGCCGATAACTATATGTCTGAATTTATATCAGATACCAATAACGGCACAAGCGGTTATATTGATTCATCAACAGGCTTTAAATATTCAAGCTATGCCCTTGATGACCTTAACAGCGGTAAATCACTTATTGAGCTTACGGCAAGAGGTTCATCAAACGGCGAAAAATATACAAATGCATTAAGCTCCACTCTTTATACAAATATACTTCAATATATGTTAAATAACAAAACAACGTCAGAGGGCAATTTATGGCATAAAAACGTCTATCCATATCAGGTATGGCTTGACGGTATATATATGGAAACTCCTTTCTGGCTTGAATATGAGCTTGAAATTTCAAAAGACAGTGAAGCATTTACACAAGCTGCCGACAATGTAACAAATCAGATTTTGAATGTTTACAACAAAATGCGTGATCCCTCAACAGGACTTTACTTCCACGGTTATAATTCTCAGGCAGACAAAGCAAGCAGTGATTACGATGCGTCTTCAGCTATAAGCTGGGCAGATCCAAACACAGGCTGCTCCTCAAATTATTGGCTCAGAGGTACAGGCTGGTATGCTATGGCACTTGTTGATAACATTGAACTAATGCAAAAAGCGGAAAAAGAATTTAATATTGACCTTGGAACGCAAAAAGCGACCCTTATAAATATTTATACAGACTTAATGTCATCAATGCTTAAATACCAAGATAAAGACACAAAACTTTGGTATCAGGTAATAGACAAGCCCGATGAAAATTATAATTATCTTGAAACAAGCGGTTCAGCCGCAATGAGCTATGCTCTTATGAAGGGCTATAACATAGGTATTGCGGATATAAATTATTACAATGAAGGTCTTAATGTTTACAGAGGAATATGCGACCTTAAGCTTGATTACACAAATTCCGACAATTCATCGGTTCAGCTTAATGACATATGTATGACTGCGGGACTTGCGGGACCAAGCTCAGGCAAGACCTCATCTTCCGCAACAATAGGACCGAAATATACATCAAGAGACGGTTCATATGACTACTATGTATCCGAAAAAACCGTTGTAAACGATGCAAAGGGCGTTGCCCCTCTTATATTTGCATATTGTCAAATTCTCTATTATAACAATAGTAACGACTCATCAACTGAAAGCACTACAGAAACAACTACGGAAACAACTACATTTGTTTCTCACGTAGGAGAAACAGTTGTATCAGGTGTTGAAAACAAAGAATATAAACTTACACCTTCATCTGTAGATAAAGACAGCCTTACTGATACAAGCGGCATTTTTAAATTGTATTCCGGAAAACTGACTGTAAAAGATGCTTATATAGACTTAGGAGGCGGCGGTAACTTTACCAAAAACAGTATTTCATTTACAACAACGGGAAAAGCACAGCTTACAATTAAATATTTCGGCACAGCAGGAAGGACCCTTGAAATTAAAGGCTCTGATTCTTCATTTGTAAGTCAAACAGACACCACCTCACAAGGCTCCGTCAGCGCTCCCGACACATTTGTGTGTTCCCTTGACAGCCCTGATACCTACTATATTTACTCTACAAACAGCGGCATAAAAATTACGGAAGTAATTCTTACTTATTCAGACGGCACATCAATATTAATAGGTGATGTTGATCAGAACGGAACAATAGAAAAAGCCGATGCTTCGCTTCTTTTAAAGCATATTTCAGGCATTTCAAATATAAGCAGCGAGGAACAGCTTACAGCCGCCGACTGTAATAAGGACGGTAAATATAATTTAGCCGATGTAACGGCAATACTAAAATTCATTTATAGCAATTAAATACTTTTTATATAAAAAGCCTGACAGTCTTTAAAATATTAAAGTCCGTCAGGCTTTTATTCATAAATTTATTCTTTTTCATTGTCTTCCCTTAATTTATTTAATGCCTTTTTAAGCTCATCGGGTATGGGTATAAACACAGCCGCATTTTCCAAAATGCTTATTCCTTCATTTGAAATAAAAAACACAATTACTATTTCTCTTAAAGGCAGAACAGGTTCAACAAGATTACTTAAAACATATGCCATTGAAACAATTATAAGCATAATAAATTTCTTGACTATTCACCAAAATCCCATATCACTGTCAAGTTTTTTAAGAAAATAGCCTTTCAAAACACCTGTTACATAGTCAAACACCATAAGCAAAACCAACACACCAAGGAGCATATCCCAGCCCCCTATGACGCTTAGTATCAATCCCCCTGCAAATCCCGCAAATATTGAAACCCCATTAAAAAGACCGATCATAAAAAACTCCCCTATAAAATAATACCTTATTTCTCAATATATACTTATTATTTTATCTTTATGAGTTTACCTTTACACTTTCCGCACCTTATTTTATTTATATAATTTTTCTCCTTGGGAAATCTAAATCTGTAATACAGCTGACCGCAGTCCACACACTTTAAAATATGCTTTGCTTCGGCATAAAGTTCTTCCTCACTTTTAATTACGTCGCTTTTTTTACTTACGCTTACATCATAGCCCGCTTTTTTTGCTTTTTTGCTGTATAGCTTAAACCTTTCCCCGTGATTAAAGCAGCCCTCAGCAGTATGTATAAGCTCGTGAGCCATTACATTTTTTATGAAGCCTATACTGTCAGGCTCCTTAAAGCAGTTTTCACTTATGCTTATGTAAAATCTATAATTCCCCTTTGACGTCTTTTTACAGCTTCCCCAATTTCTTTTTGCCCTGCTCAGCCTTATATTGGGACATATGCTCTCTGATACAGGCACGCCGATTTTCTTAAGCTCATTTTTAACTGTATCGAATACTTCCTTCAATATTTCTTTGCTTTCCATAATGCATACCCTAAATTAAAATTAACTGTAAGTCCGGCACTATAGCTTCACATACATAATATTGTTTCCGTTATTTTCTATAAACCTTACCAGATCACTGAATTTAAGCCATACTGTAGCTGTATTTATATTAGGGTGAAATCCCGCCTTCTGAACACCCTTCAGATCCTCGTCAAACACTATTTCAACCTTACATTCCTTGTCATTTATAACACCAAAAGGGCTTACTGACCCTTGCGTAAGTCCCAAACACCTTTCAAGCCTTTCCGCAGAGCCAAAGCTAAGCCTGCTTGAACCTATCTGTTCCCTTACTTTTTTAAGATCTACCTCCTTATGCTCGGGAGCCACCACAAGAAAATGTCGTTTGCCGCTGCCATCTCTTAAAAACAAATTTTTACAGCCCACACCTTTATTGAATATACCCAGCTTGTCCACTTCCTCTATAGTAAAAGCAGCCTCGTGTTCATCGACCTCGTACTCGATCCCAAGCTCCTTAAGCCTTGAATAAACCTCTTCCTTAACATCCATATATATTCCTCATTTCATTATATATTAAATAAACTTTTTATATAGTATATAACACATTTCATTACTTTTCAACATTATTGTTAAACTAATTTTTCCTTCCGCCTTTATTTATCTCATTTATAATATTTGCCGTTATTATGCCTGACGGCAGCGCTATTACTGCAATTCCCAATACAGACGTAACCATACTCACCACCTTTCCCGCAAAGGTTTTAGGATATATATCACCATAGCCCACAGTAGTGAGTGCTGTTGTCGCCCAATAAAGTGCGTCAAAAAAGCTTTCAAAGCTGCTTCTTTCCGCATTGAACATAAAAAGAGCCGCTATAAAAATATACCCTACGGCTATAAAAAGCACAGTAAAGAGCACCTCTCTTATTCTTTTGTACACTTCTGTCATACGAATGAAAAAATCCATATATCTTAACACTTTAAATATTCTGAACACTCTGAAAATCCTGCCCGTAGGCAAAAGAGAAATAAGATCTGTCAACGCTCCCACAGTAAAAGGATAAATAAAAAAGCTCTGTTTCCCTTTCCCCAAAATATAATCGCTTACAATAAATCTTAAAATATAATCCGCTCCAAGTATAAAAACACTTACTCTTTCAATTTTATAAAACCCTTGAAAATCCTGTTTAAACATAAGGGGTATTATACTTAACACAGCTATAAAACTTATGAAAACATCATATATATAATTTATACTTCTTTTATCCGATTTCAGTATCAAATAATATATTTTTTCACGCATATTATCACGATCCCTTTAACCTAAAAGTAAAATCTATGTAAAATCTAATTTGTTTCTAACTTTTATTCAATGTCACTTTAATTTTATAATACTATAATTATCATTGTAAACAATATAAGAACAATATCAAAAGAATGGAGCTGATTTATATGTCTAATGAAGTTTTTAACAGAAAAGAAGAAAAATATATTGTGACCGACTCCTTATATAAAAATATACTTACCGACCTACATAACAAAATGAAAGCCGATGAATACAGCAAAAATAATTCATTTTATCAAATTTGCAATATTTACTATGATACAGAGGACAATAATCTTATACGTACTTCACTTCAAAAGCCAAAGTACAAGGAAAAGATCCGTTTAAGATCATATGGTACTCCCGATAAAAACACCAAAGTATTTTTGGAAATCAAAAAAAAGTATAAAGGCTGCGTAAATAAGAGAAGAACAACATTCTATTTAAACGATGCTTACAAATTCGCCGTTACGGGAGATATACCGCCTTTGGAGGATTATATGAATTTACAGATTATGAAAGAATTAAGCTATGCCGTTAAAACATATTCACTTGTTCCCAAGGTATACTTATCATATCAGCGTGCAGCTTTTTTCTCTGTTTCCGACAGCAATTTCAGACTTACATTTGACAAAAACATTATAGCAAGACGTGATGACCTTGCTCTTGAATACGGAGTTTTCGGTGAACGTGTCATTCCCGAAGGTCAAATGATAATGGAAGTAAAATACTGTAACAGAATACCTCTTTGGTTTACTGAAATACTTAGAAAATATAACCTTACAAAAACAAGTTTTTCAAAATACGGAACAGAATATACAAATTTTTTACTTAAAGAATACGGGGAGGTAAAAAAATATGCTTGATACAATATTTCAAAGCCTATATTTAAATATAGGAGCACTGGAAACAATGGTCATAGCCTTTGTTCTGGGACTAACAGTTACTTTTACTTATATGTTTACCGCAAATAAGGAGGACTATGATCAAAACCTTTGCTACACTCTTGTTATAGTTCCCGTTGTTGCAGCCGTTGTAATTATGCTTATAGGCAACAGCATTGCTTCCGCCTTAAGCATAAGCGGAGCCTTTGCCCTTGTCCGTTTCAGAAGTGAGCCCGGCAGTCCCAAAAACATAGCCTATATATTTGCAACCGTGGCAATAGGTCTTGCCTGCGGCATAAGCTATTATTTATGTGCATTTATATTTACGGTTTTCTTATGCCTTGTAATGACCGTACTTACAAAGCTCAACTTCGGTCATTCCTCATCAAGCAAAAGAATACTTAAAATACTTGTGCCCGAAAGCCTTGATTTTGAAGACGCCTTTGAAGGCTTAATAGAAAAACACACTATTTCACACAAACTTGTAAAGGTTTCCACTCTCGACTTAGGCAGCATATACGAGCTTGACTACAAACTTGTAATGAAAGATACTGCTTCATCAAAGGAATTTATCGACGAACTAAGGTGCAGAAACGGAAACCTGTCTGTTTCCCTTATTTTAGACACCACAAGGGAATTTTAAAAAAGACAGCCGCAAAATGTCCCTCCTTTCATTTTGCGGCTGTTTTATGCCCTCATCAATTGTTCTATTATGTTATCTATCTCATTATTCGCCTCTTTGTCCTCCTGTGCCCTTACATTTGAAGTATTAAGACATCTTACATACCCCTCAACCCTTACATTAAGCCCCATAAGCATTATGCGCATTGTTTTTTCGGCGTCTTTACTGTTTATAACAGTATCTCCGCCTCCCACACATATAATATAGCCTCTTTTTCTTTTCAAATTCTTTCTGCTTACAAAAAACATCTGTGTTCTTGACATCATTGACATAAGCACCCCTGTAGGCTGATTGTAATAAAGAGGTGTAGCCATAATTATATTGTCATATTCGTCTATTTTATTCAAAACCTCCGTTATTTCATCATCATATATACAACAACCCTTTACACATTTCCCACAGTCAATACAGGGAGAAAATTTCACATAATATGCATCAATAACATCACATTCTATTTTTTCCTTTATTTTATTTATAAAATACATTGTATTCCCGTTTTTTCTTGGTGAGCCGTTTATTATCAAGGTCCTCATTTTTTCACCACCCTGTCCCATAAAAAATCATTTTATCAAACTCTTTTTATTATATCACAAATTTATTTTTAAATATATACATTTGTAAAAATTTGTGTTATACTTGTTTTCAATGAAATCAGGTGATAATATGACATATGAACAGGCTTTAACTTATATAAATGAAAATTCACAAAATAAAATAATACCGGGACTTGACAATATGAATAAACTTTGTTCACTTTTGGGAGATCCTCAAAACAAAGTTAAAACCATTCACATTGCAGGCACAAACGGCAAGGGCTCCGTAGGTGCATTTATAGCAGCGGGGCTTATTTCAAACGGCTATAATGTAGCTCGTTACACCTCTCCTGCAGTACTTGACTACAGGAATAAATTTACATACAATAATGTACCTATAAGCAAGGAGGAGTTTTCCAACATAACATTTCAGGTCAAGTCAAAAATTGAAAGCAGCGGCTGCAAGCCTACAGTATTTGAACTTGAAACAGCCATTGCTTTCTACTTTATAAGTACCAAAAACTGTGATTTTGCCATTATTGAAACAGGAATGGGAGGAAGACTTGACGCAACAAATGTATGTGATAAAATACTTTCCGTCATTACACCCGTTGCCCTTGACCACACAAACTTTTTAGGTTCATCAATAGAGGAAATTGCGGAAGAAAAATCAGGCATTATAAAGGACTGTTTAATTTCCGCAGATCAGGATATTGCAGTTAAAAATATATTTTTGAAGCATACTCAAAATGCTGTTTTTGTTGATTCTTCTGCTATTAAAAACGTTAAATACACCTTGGATAAAACAACCTTTGATTATAAAAATCACCATAACATAGAAATTACTATGCTTGGCAAATATCAGGTTGAAAACGCCTGCCTTGCAGTTGAAACCCTTGAAAAATTAAATTCAATGGGCTTTAGCATCAACAATATTGCAAGCTCACTAAAAAACGCACAGTGGCAGTGCCGCTTTCAAAAAATAAGCGAAAATCCTCTTATTATTGCAGACGGAGCACACAACCCTCACGGTATAAAGGCACTTAAAGAAAATTTCAATATTTACTTTAAAGATAAGCCCACTGTTTTTATAACGGGAGTTTTTAAAGACAAGGATTACAACAAAATGGCTGAAATAATATGTCCCTATGCTTTTAAAATTTTTACCGTTAATTCTCATAATGTGCGGGCACTGCCTGCAAAAGAATATGCCTATGCTATAAGTAAATACAACAAAAGCGTACAAAGCTTTTCATCAATACAAACTGCCGTAAAATCAGCCCTTAAGTACCAAAACATTCTTGTATTCGGTTCTCTTTCATTTATGGCTGAAATATATGACTGCTTTAAGGAGGAGTTATGGAAAGATACAACAAAATATTAAACAACTCTCTTTTTAATGAAGCAATTAACACTATAACAAAAAATGAAAAAAACAGAATATTTTGCAGACACGGTATGGAGCACTGCCTTGACGTAGCAAGAATAGCCTATATACTTTCACTTGAAAACAACTTAAATATATCTAAGGATATAATATACTCAACAGCACTTTTACACGATATAGGCAGAGCCTTTGAGGGAGAAGCTCACAATATAAAAAGCGCCGAGCTTTCCAAAACAATACTTAAAGATTGTAGCTTTACCGACAATGAAATATCCGAAATTTTAAAAGCAATATTAAACCACAGAGAAAACAATTCGGATATAAACTCCTTGAGTAATATTATATATAAGGCAGATAAAATTTCAAGACAATGCTACAGCTGTAAGGCACATTCGGAATGTTACTGGGAACAAGACAAAAGAAACCACAAAATAAAATACTAGGAGATAAGCATATGATAATAGGAAACAAAGAGTTTAAAGACCGTACATATATTATGGGTATACTAAATGTAACCCCTGACAGCTTCAGCGACGGAGGCACTCACAATACAATTGACAAGGCTCTTAAGCACACCGAAAAAATGATAAAAGAAGGTGCTGATATTATTGACGTAGGCGGAGAATCCACCCGTCCCGGCTATACCTTAATAAGCGATGAAGAAGAAATTTCAAGAGTTGTTCCCGTAATTGAAAAAATAAAGGCTAATTTTGACATTCCCATATCAATAGACACCTACAAATCAAATGTTGCAAAAGCCGCCGCAAAGGCAGGCGCAGACCTTTTAAATGACATATGGGGTTTTAAATATGATGAAAATATTGCAAAAACAGCCTATGAATATAATATGTCCTGCTGTCTTATGCACAACAGAAAAGAGCCTGTGTATGATAACTATATTGAAGATGTTCTTTCCGATTTAAAGGATAGTCTTGATATTGCTCAAAAGCATAACATAGACAAAAACAAAATACTCCTTGATCCGGGGGTTGGCTTTGCAAAATCCTAT
>JAUNPM010000288.1 GCA_030536675.1 Clostridia bacterium
TCAAGGGCGCTTGTAGCTTCATCAAGAATAAGTATTTCAGGCTTTCTGACAATAGCTCTGGCAATTTCAAAGCGCTGTCTTTGTCCTCCCGAAAAATTTTTGCCGCCCTCTGTTATTTTTTCATAGTAAGCCTCCTTACGCATAACAATATCATTATGTATACAGGCTTTCTTACAGGCAAGCACAACCTCATCGTATGTTATGGATTTATCCCACATTGCTATATTATCAAATATGGTTCCCTCGTAAAGCTTAACAAACTGACTAACAACAGAAATCTTTGAATAAAAATATTCTTTTTTAAGCTCTCCCTTAACAGCATTGCCATAATAAATTTGTCCTTCATTTTCACTGTAAAGCCCTCCTATGAGCTTTGCCATTGTAGATTTGCCGCTTCCGCTTCCCCCCGCAAAGGCAATGCTTTTCCCCTTTCCAATATAAAAACTTATATCTTTAACAGCATAATTACTTGAACCTGCATATTTAAAGCATACATTTTCCCCTCTCACACTTCCGTCCATTGTCTTCGTCTGTACCTTATCACTTAAAAGGAAAATATCCTCATCACCATACTTCATTGTATCGTCTGTTCTCTCTGCAATGCTTTTTAAATTAAATACTGTGGATATTGAATTTATAAATGACCCCACGGGAGTTAAAAATGCCGAAACCATACCTAATACGCCCACAGCAGTTCCCACTGAAAAATTTCCGTTTAATATTTCATAAACTCCCACAATAAGAATCGATGATGAAACTATAAGGTTTATAAAATAAAACATTGCAGATGAATATACATTTATTTTATCCGTCTTTTCTCTCCCTTCAATATTAAGTGCGGCAGTTCCCGCAAGCCTTGAAAACACAGCCTCTTCACAGGAGCAGGATTTGATTGTTTCTATCATATCAACGGAAGATGCAAGCAAGCCCTGATAAAGTCCCGTATTTTTTCTTACAATAGCCCATAAACCGCTCATTTTTCCCGAAACATAAGCTGTCATAACAACATTTGTTATAATTGCCGCCACTCCTATAAGAGCAACATAAATATTAAAAACAAATGCCGCTGTACAATACACAATTATAAGCACTGCCTGAAAGAATACGGGCGCTATACAGCTCACAACAAGCTGTGCAGTTTCAAAGCTGCCAAGCTGTCTGTTTGCAAGCTCTCCGGGAGTCCTTTGGCTAAAAAACACAATAGGCAGCTTAAGTATTTTTTCCATAAAGCCAACACTTAAATTTATATGCTTCTTTCTATTTCATAACCCAGCTTTGATACAAGAGCACTTGACAAAAAAGAGAGAGCTATGACAACAGCCATTGAAACAATAAGCCTGTTAAAGTTTCCCATATTCCCCGTTAAAAGAATATTGTCTATATAAACCGAATTAAAAAATGGCATCAGCATACTAAGAACAGTAACTGTCATTATCACAAAGGATAAAAATATTATTTGGGGAATAAAAGGCTTTATGCTTTTTAATGTAAAGCCCGTATACTCCTTTTTATCTGTATTGGACAAAAATTTTTCCGTTTTTTCAAATGTAAGCACTATTCCCGTAAAACTGCGGTCAAACTCATCATAACTTACCTTATATTTTCCAAGTGCAGGGTCATTAATATAAAAACAATTTTTTCCATAACCGCAAAGTACCACAAAATGTCCCATATTCCAGTGTATAACGGCAGGCATAGAAACCCTTTTAATACTTTTGGGAGTTGCCTTAAAAGCCTTACACTCCAAACCGTTTTTTATTGCCGCTCTTTTAATTCCCTTTGCCGTTACTCCGTCCCTTGACACATTGCAGTCTGTCCTTAGCTGTTCAAGAGATATGCATTTATTTCCGAAATATCTTAAAATCATAGCAAGAGAGGCTGCCCCACATTCAACATTTTCCATTTGAAGAACAAGAGGTACATTAACTTTGCTTTTCACAATCAGCCACCTCCCAAAAGCCATTTATAAGGAGGCTGCTCCGATACAACTATTGACCCACTGCACAATGTTCCCGTTTCAACATCAATGCCTCCGCTGTTTGTTTGTGACCAGTTAAGACCGCTTTGAGTATTTTCATCGGGCAGCAGATTTATATA
>JAUNPM010000016.1:0-3208 GCA_030536675.1 Clostridia bacterium
TTGTGATTTTTAGTGCTTAACAAATATGTTGAGTACTTTTTTTGCGCTAAAAACGGTAATTCTTGTCGGCTGGTTTTAAGTGCGGCAAGAGGGCTTTGGGATGGTAATTTGTAATGAAGTGTAAACACAAACCAGTAGAAAGAAATATAATAATTTGTGTAAATAAGAAGAAAGCGGTGTAGAATCCAAATAAATCTACACCGCCGAAGTTATGATTTTTATCAACCACACCGATTGACAAAGAACTTTTTTGTTTAATATCAGCTTAATTTAACAATTGCGTTGCGTGGACATTCATTAATACATTTTCCACATTGTACACACTTATCATAATTGATCTTAGCAATTTTTGCGGGAGGTACAAGATTTCCTATTGTAGTCATATCAATGGCTTCAACAGGACAGCCCTTTGCACATTTTCCGCAGCCTATACAGGCAGTTGAACAAGCCTTCATTGCTACTGCTGCCTGATCTAAAGAGTTACATACAACACGTACTCTTTTTTTGTAAGGTACAAGCTCGATTAATTTCTTTGGACAAGCCTTTATACAAGCACCGCAGGCAACACATTTTTCCATATCTACAACAGCAACACCATTGACAAGGTGTATAGCGTCAAAGTCACAGGCATTAACACAGTTTCCGTCACCTATACAGCCGTGAGCACAGGATTTGTGTCCGCCTGAAACACTGCCTTCAAAAAGACAATTGTCAACACCGTAATAGTCAAATTTTGATTTTGCTTTATCACAGTCCCCCTGACACTTAACAAATGCCGTAAGTTTTTCTGAAGATCCTGCTTCAACACCCATAACTGATGCTACCTTTTCCGCTACAGCTGCCCCGCCTACGGGACATGCATTTACGGGAGCTTCACCTTTTGATATGGCTTCGGCAAGAGCGTCACAGCCTGCAAAACCACAGCCTCCGCAGTTTGCGCCGGGAAGACATTCCCTTACAAGAGGCACTTTGGGATCCTGCTCTACCTTGAATATAATAGAAGCAAAACCCAGTATAGCACCGAAAATCACACCCATACAGCCTAAAACAAGTACGGGAAATAAAATTGCGTTTATATCCATTTTAATCCCTCCTTATTAAAGCATACCTGAAAAGCCTAAAAAGGCTATAGACATAAGACCTGCAGTTATAAGTGTAATAGGGAAGCCTTGAAAAGGTTTGGGAATAGCACATTTTTCAAGCCTTTCTCTTACACCTGCAAAAAGAATGATAGCAAGTGCAAATCCGAGAGCGGCGCCTACACCGTTTACTATAGACTTAATAAAGCCGTAGTTTGCTTCCATATTGTTTACGGCAACACCTAAAACGGCACAGTTTGTTGTAATAAGAGGTAAATAAACACCGAGAGCCTGATAAAGGGATGGTGAACTCTTTTTAATAAACATTTCCACAAACTGAACCAATGTTGCAATTATGAGAATGAATGCAATATTATATAAATAAGCAAGGTCCATAGGAACAAGAACAAAGTTATATACAAGCCAAGTTGCGGCAGAGGCAAGGGCTATAACAAATATAACTGCAACACCCATACCTGCGGCTGTTTCCACCTTTTTGGAAACTCCAAGGAAAGGACAAAGTCCCAAAAACTTTGAGAAAATAAAGTTATTTACAAAAATAGCAGCCATTAAAGTTACGAATAAATCCATTATTTACCCACCTCCTGTTTTCTGTTCTTAGCTAAATTAACTAATACCATAAGGAAAGCAAGAGTAAAGAATGCTCCCGGAGGTAATATCATAAGTAATGTTTTGCTTGCTTCGGGAAGAATTGCAAATCCGAAAATACTGCCGTTGCCCAAAAATTCTCTTACAGCACCGAGAACAGTTAAGGCAAGTGTAAATCCGAGACCCATACCTATACCGTCAAATAATGAAGCTATAGGAGGATTCTTTCCTGCATAGGCTTCTGCTCTTGCAAGTATAAGACAGTTTACAACTATAAGGGGTATGTATACACCTAAGCTGTCGTTAAGAGCGGGAACAAATCCCTTAAGAAGCATTTGTACTATTGTTACAAATGAGGCAATGACTACAATGTAGCAAGGTATTCTTACACTGTCGGGAATTACCTTTCTTATAAGTGATATAACAAAGTTGGAGCAAGTAAGAACTGCTGCGGTTGAAAGTCCCATACCAATACCGTTAACGGCGGAAGATGTGACCGCAAGTGTTGGACACATACCTATAACCTGTACAAATGTAGGGTTTTCATCAATTATACCGTTTTTAATAATTTTTATAGGATTCATTAATTAGCTCCTCCTTTCAGATAATTTTCTGTTACATAATTTATAGCTTCATTAGCTGCGTCAGCCACTGCTCTTGAAGTTATTGTAGCTCCTGTGAGGGCTTCAATATCGCCGCCGTCTTTAGTAACGGCAATTTCTCCGCTTTTGCCTGCAAATTGACCGTAAAAGCTTTCATTTGAGGCATTTGCACCAAGACCGGGAGTTTCATTTGAACAGTCTACTATTGAAAGACCTGTAATAGTACCTGTCGTATCAACACCATACATAAGCTGTAAACCTGCTGAAAAGCCTTTTGTGTTAATTGCCACTGCATAGCCTATTTCATTGCCGCTTTCGTCAAGAGCAGGTGTTACTGTTGTTATGCTTCCTTCATTGACTTCCAAAGAATCGCCGAAGCTTGCCGCATCGGGAAGAACGGCTGTCATACTTTCCTGCTTTGCAAGGGCTTCCTGTGCTGCAATGGGAGCTAACGTGATCTGATTAACATATCCTAAAAGGGCAGCAGCTATCAGACAAATTACAAGAAGAACACCTGCCGGTTTAATAATATCTGACATACTACTTCACCTCCTTAACTTTAACAGGCTTAACATAGCCGAATTTCTTTGGTGCTGTCCATCTGTCAATAAGAGGAACACAAAGGTTCATAAGAAGAATTGAATAGGATACACCTTCGGGGTATCCGCCGAAAACTCTTATAAGCACCGTAATAAATCCGCAGCCAAATCCCATAATGAGCTGACCTAAAGGAGTAACGGGAGATGAGGCATAGTCTGTTGCCATAAAGAATGCACCAAGCATAAGACCGCCGTAAAAAAGTTCGGTATAGTTTCTGTTTACTGCGCCTTCAACTCCGCAAAGCTTAAGAATATAAGTAAATACAAGTACTGTTCCTATATACAAAACAGGTATTCTCCAAGAAATAACTTTTTTGTA
>JAUNPM010000016.1:3218-14601 GCA_030536675.1 Clostridia bacterium
AAATGCCGCCTATAATAAGAGCAATTGCACAGGTTTCGCCTATTGTACCGCCTGTGTTTCCAATAAGTCCCTGAATAAGGTCTGCGCCGTAGCCTGTGCCTGCTTTCATTGATGAAAGAGGAGTGGCATATGTTGCGGCGTCAACAGCTGCGCTTGTTGCAGATGTCACAGCAGATACATCAAGGAAATTAGTAGGCTTGAATATGGTACCTGTCATTAAAGTTGGATAAGAAGCCACAAGAAAGGCTCTTCCTGCAAGGGCGGGATTTATAAAGTTCTGTCCCAGACCGCCGAAAAGCTGTTTTGCAATAATTATTGCAACTCCCGTGCCGACTATTGGAAGAATAAAAATTGCAAAGGGGTGTTCGCTGAATGAAAGTGCAGGCATATTAAGTGCAAGAAGCAGACCTGTGATCACTGCTGAACAATCCTTTATTGTGTTATTCTTTTTAGCTATTTTGTTGTAAATTGTTTCCCAGCATATAGCTGCGGCTATTGATACTGCAATTATAACTGCGGCAGATACACCAAAGAAAATTATACCCATAACCGTTGCGGGCAAAAGGGCAATAATAACATCTCTCATAACGCTTGAAACGGTTTCCTGTGAGCGAATATGAGGTGATGATGAAACCATTAAATTGTTTTCCATATTAAAACCTCCTTATTTCTTTCTCTTAGAAGCCATTACTTCGCCTCTGTAAGTGATTATTGTTTGAGCAAGATGCCTTTTTGCGGGACAGACATATGAGCAGGAGCCGCACATTATACAGTCAAGACCGTTGTGAGCCTCAAAAGCCGCCATATCGGAGAACAAAGCGTCCTGATTAAGTGTAAGGGGCATCAATCCCATTGGACAGGCACTTACACATTTACCGCATCTTATGCAGTTGCTTTCCGGAGGAAGTTCGGCAGATTTTTTTGTAAGACAAAGAAGAGCTGATGAAGTCTTTACAAAAGGTACATCTGTTGAATAAATTGCTTTACCCATCATAGGACCGCCTGCAATTATCTTGCCCGGGGCTTCTTTAAATCCGCCTACCTGTTCAATAAATTCGTTCATATTCATACCTATTCTTACCTGATAGTTACCGGGATTATTGACTGCATCACCTGTAAAGGTAACTACTCTGCGCATAAGAGGTCTGTCCTGACAACAGGCTCTTTCAACTGCAAGAACAGTATCGACATTATCCACAATACAGCCTTCTGATGCGGGAAGCTTGCCTGATTTTACTTCTCTGCCAGTAACAGCATAAATAAGCTGCTTTTCTGAACCCTGAGGGTATTTTGTGAGAAGAGCTATTACGGAAATATTGCTGTATTTTGAACATTCCGCTGAAACGGCTTTAATTGCATCGGGTTTGTTGTTTTCAATAGCTATGTAGCCTTTTGCACCGGGATGAAGAGAAAGCATAACTGAAAGTCCTTTTACAAGCCTTTCTGTTTTTTCAAGCATAATACGGTGATCTGTTGTAAGATAAGGCTCACATTCCGCAGCATTTACAATGATAGTGTCAATTTTGTCTGTGGGAGGCGGATTAAGCTTTATATGAGTAGGGAAGCCTGCGCCGCCAAGTCCTACAATACCTGCATTTTTGATTTTATTGAGTATTTCATCTCTTGAAAGTTTTTCCCAGTCTTTGTTTTGACCAAGTGACGGATCCTCTTCAAATAATCCGTCGTTTTCAATGATTATTGACTGCACTGTTGTGCCGCCCGGCGTAAGCATTGGTTTAATGTCTTTTACCGTGCCTGATACGGATGCGTGAACAGGAGAACACATAAATGCCTCTGCTTCTGCTATTTTCTGACCGAGTAAAACTCTGTCACCCTTTTTAACAATAGGGGAAGCGGGAGCGCCTATATGCTGTGACATTGGATAAACCATAAGAGCGCCTGTTTTGGGCATTATTATTTGAATAGGCTTATTTTCGGTTGCCTCTTTGCCCTCGGGCGGATGGATTCCGCCAATCTTAAATGTTTTAAGATTCATATTTTTTCCTCCTTATTATTGTACTTTACAATAATAATACAATATTTTTCATAAAAACACAAGGCTTTAGAAATATTTTTTTGTCTTATTTATATAATTTTTGTAAAGTTGTGAAGTAAATCTTAATTATTTTCTAATTAAAACATACTTCATTTGAAAGGTCTGATTACTTTTTTACACAAATACTTGTATTTTGTGTGGTTTTGTAATAAAATAAAATAAGTAAATTTATGTTTTGACTAAGGAGAGTGTTTTTAATGAAAGTTGCAAGTTTTACCATAGACCACGACAGATTGTTAAGAGGTATTTATGTATCACGTAAGGACAAGGTGGGTAATGAGACCGTTACGACTTTTGATGTAAGATTTAAAAGACCTAATATTGAGCCGTGTATGGATATTGCCGCTATTCATACTCTTGAACATCTTATGGCTGTTTACTTAAGAGAAGATGAAAAGTGGGCAGACAATATTATATATGTAGGTCCTATGGGCTGCAGAACAGGTATGTATATTATATTTAAAGGAGATTTGGAGTCAAAGGATGTGCTTGAACCAATAACAAATGCAGTTAAGTTTGTTATGGACTTTGAGGGGAAAATACCTGCCACGACTTCAAAGGAATGTGGAAATTATCTTGACCATAATCTTACTTTTGCAAAGTGGGAATGTGAAAAGTTTTACAATGAAGTGTTAAAGGATATTAAAGAAGAAAATATGGTGTATCCAAGGTAAGTTTGAGGCGTTTTAAAAAGCATTGAGTGCCGATGTTATGAATTATGTTTATAAATTGTAATTTTTGCTTGAAAAATAAGGTAATAGAGGTTATAATTATTCTTATTTAAAGTTGTAATTTTGTTAGAGGTGAGATTATGAGTCAGACAGATGATAAAAAACAGGTTGAACAGTTATATGACGAACTTATAGCTGAAATAAAAAGATACCATCCTTCAAAGGATTTGTCTTTGGTGGAAAGGGCATATAAGCTGGCTCGTGAGGCTCACGGGGAACAGAAAAGAAAATCGGGAGAGCCTTATATAATACACCCTCTGTGTGTGGCAAAAATACTTGCCGAGCTTGAGCTTGACCTTGAAAGTATTACGGCAGGGCTTTTGCACGATGTTGTAGAGGACACAAAATATACCCTTGATCAGATCTCCGATATGTTTAATCCCGATGTTGCCCTGCTTGTTGACGGTGTGACAAAATTATCAAATATAGAATACTCATCAAGAGAGGAAATGCAGGCTGAAAATTACAGAAAAATGTTTCTGTCAATGGCTAAGGATATAAGAGTTATACTTATTAAAATAGCGGACAGACTGCATAATATGAGAACTCTTAAATATATGCGCCCGGAAAAGCAGAAGGAAAAAGCACAGGAAACCCTTGATATTTATGCTCCTTTGGCAGACAGGCTTGGTATTTCAAGAATAAAGACGGAGCTTGAGGATCTGTGCTTAAGATATCTTGAACCTGAGGCATACTATGATCTTGTAGATAAAATAAACAGAAAACAGTCGGAAAGAGAAGAGTTTGTAAATAAAATAGTTGCTGAAATAAAGGAGAAGTGCGAAGAGGCGGGAATAAAAAACTGCACTGTTTACGGCAGACCTAAGCATTTCTTCAGTATTTACAAAAAAATGCATACAAAGAACAAAACTCTCGATCAGATATTTGACCTTTTTGCGGTCAGAGTGCTTGTGGACAGTGTTAAGGACTGTTACGGTGTTCTGGGTGTTGTTCACGAAGCATATACACCTATGCCTAACAGATTTAAGGATTATATTGCAATGCCTAAGGCGAATATGTACCAGTCTTTGCATAATACTCTTATTGGTCCCGACGGTATGATATTTGAAATACAAATAAGGACCTATGAAATGCACAGAACGGCTGAATACGGTATTGCGTCACACTGGAATTATAAAAAAGGAATTACGGAAGGTGTTGAAGATAATTCCGAGGACGCAAAGCTGTCCTGGTTAAGGCAAATACTGGAATGGCAGAAGGATATGTCTGATAATCACGAATTTATGGACACAATAAAGACTGATCTTGACGCCTTCAGTGAAAATGTTTTTTGTTTCAGCCCCAGTGGAGAGGTCATTTCTCTTACGGAGGGCTCAACCCCCGTTGACTTTGCCTATGCAATACATTCCGCAGTAGGAAATACAATGGTAGGCGCAAGAGTAAACAACAGAATAGTAAACTTTGACTATGTTATTAAAAACGGGGACAGAGTTGAAATAGTTACATCTCAAAATTCAAGAGGACCAAGCAGAGATTGGCTTAAGTTTGTAAAAACAAGTCAGGCTAAGTCCAAAATTAATCAATGGTATAAAAAAATAAACAAGGAAGATAACATACTGAGAGGTAAGGAGCTGCTTGAAAGAGAATCCAAGAGAAAGGGATACAATCTTTCGGAAATTCTTTTGCCAAAGTCTATGGAGGCTGTACAAATAAGATACAGCTTTAAGGACTGGGATTCCGTTTGTGCGGCAGTTGGTCACGGAGGACTTAAGGAAGGTCAGGTCATCAATAAGCTCTATGAGGAATATCAGGCAGAGGTCAAAAGAAACAAGACCGCTCAGCAACTCCTTAAGGAGCAGGAGGACGCTTTGAGAGCTAAAATCGAGGCTGACAGTGCTGCTCCTCAGATACCTAAGAAAAAGAGCAAAAGCGGCATTTATGTACACGGTGTCGGGGATATTGAAGTCAGATTTTCAAAATGCTGTTCTCCTGTGCCGGGAGATGAAATTGTCGGCTTTGTTACAAGAGGTCGTGGTGTGTCAATTCACAGAACGGACTGTATAAATATAATAAATTTAAGCGAAGAAGAAAGAGCAAGGCTTTTGGAGGCTGAATGGACAATAGACAGAGCCGAAAGCGGAGGAAGATTTAAAGCTGATATAAGAATATTTGCCGATGACAGAGATGGGCTTACTCTTGATATATTAAAAATTGTAATTGAAGAGGGTCTTTCTGTTATTAATGTAAACGGAAGAAGTCTTAAAAACGGTACTGCCGTTGTGGATCTTTCTCTTAAAATAAGCGGCATTGAACAGCTTGAAATTGTTTCAAAGAAAATAATGAATGTTGCAGGCGTTGATAATATAGAAAGGGTAAATTCATAATGCGTGTTGTGCTGCAAAGAGTGGCTTATGCTAAGGTAAATGTTGATGGTAAAACCGTGGGAAGTATTGACAGAGGTATTATGGCTTTGGTGGGTATGAACACGGGAGATAACATTAAAACATTTGAATGGATGTTTAATAAGCTTAAAAACATAAGAATATTTGAAGACGGGGACGGAAAAATGAATTTGTCAATAGCTGATATGAATTACGGCTTGCTTTTGGTCCCCAATTTCAGTGTGTATGCCGATGCAAGAAAGGGAAACAGACCGAGCTTTGCTTTAGGCGCTAAGCCTGATGAGGCAAGGGAAAGTTTTAATGCTTTTACGGAATATGCAAAAAATAATTATGATAAAGTTGAATGTGGTATTTTTCAGGCTGATATGAAGGTGGAGCTTTTAAATGACGGTCCCATAACCATATTGCTTGACAGTGATAAAATTTTTTAATTGCTTTAAAAGGCAATGGTAAAATAAGTTATAGGAGCTTGAGTTAAAAACAATAAGGGAGTTTATATGAGATTAAAGCTGTTTGTGTCACCTGATATGGGTGAAAACTGTTATTTTGTTATTGATGAAAATACTAATGAGGCTATTGTCATTGACCCGGGAGCAATGGCTGAAAAGCTAAAGAATGTTATAAAAAATGAGAAATACAATATAAAAGCCATATGCCTTACTCATTCTCATTTTGATCACGCAGGAGCTGCCGAAGAATTAAGAGAATATACAAATGCTCCCGTGTTTATATGTGAGGGTGAAGAAATTGTGGCAGAATCATCTGTATATAATCTGTCACAAATGTTTGGAGAGCCTTTCACTGTGCCTTATGACAGGGTACTGAAGGACGGTGATGTGTTTGATTTCGGTAATTTGTCATTTAAAGTGCTGCTGACACCGGGACATACTCCGGGAGGCTGCTGCTATTATTTTGAAAAGGAAGGTGTTGTTTTCAGTGGGGATACACTTTTCTTTGCCAGTGTGGGAAGGACGGATTTCCCAGGCGGTGACGGTAAGGCTTTAATTGAAAGTATAAAAAATAAGATTTTTACTCTTCCGAAAGAAACACTGGTGTATACGGGGCACGGAAAGAATACTACGGTGGAATATGAAATTGCAAATAATGTTTTTTGCCGTTAAATTTGTTAAGATCAGAGAGTAAATAATATTGATTGTAAAAGGTTATTATTATGAATTATATATTAAAAGGACACAACTATGTTGATGATGTTGTGTCTATACTTATGATGTTTTATCCTAATGACAAATATGTACAAGTTAATAAAATAGGTGAGGGAATAACTGTTGCGAGTATTTTTGAAAGCGGAGAAGCAAGGGCTTATTTTTACGTTGAAGGTGATATAAAGTCAATGGGAGCGGCAAGGGCTGAAAATGATACTAAGAGAGAGGTTAAAAGAGTTATAGGCTTGTCAATAGCAAAAGCCGTAAATGAAATTCTCAATATATCACTGCCTTGGGGTATTTTAACAGGGGTCAGACCTGCAAAGCTGGTTTCGGAGGCTTGGAGCGAGGGGAAAACCACGGAGGAAATAAGAATTGCTTTTAAAGAAAAATATTTTGTAAGTGATGAAAAGCTGGATCTTATGATAAGGGTTGCACGGGAAGAAAAAAGGATAGTTGAGAGGGGTATGGGAAAGGTTGGTCTATATATAGGTATTCCTTTCTGCCCTACAAGGTGTCTGTATTGTTCATTTACATCTTATCCCTTAAAGCAATATAAAAACAAGGTTGACGATTATTTGGACGCACTTATAAAAGAAATGGAGTTTTCAAAAGGGTATTTTGAAAACAGAGAAATTGAAAGTATATATATAGGCGGAGGAACCCCTACAGCATTAAATGAAAAGCAGCTTGACAGGCTGTTGACATATGTTGAAAAATGCTTTAAAATACCCGATGAATTTACTGTTGAGGCGGGCAGACCCGATACGGTAACAGAGGAAAAATTGAAAATATTAAAGGAGCATAATGTTTCAAGAATATCCATAAACCCGCAAACATTGAATGAAAGCACTTTAAGGCTTATAGGAAGAGAGCACAGTGTTGAGATGTTTTACAATGCCTTTGAAGCTGCAAGGAAGGCGGGACATAAGCATATAAACACGGATATTATTCTTGGGCTTCCCGGCGAGGGCGAAAAAGAGGTCACAAACACAATGGAGGGCTTAATGAGGCTTTCTCCCGAAAGCATAACCGTGCATACACTTGCCGTAAAAAGAGCGTCAAGACTTAAGGAAACTCTTGACAGCTATACTATGACAGATTCCGAAAAAATGGACAGGCTTATAGGAATTTCAAGAGAGTATACGGAAAAAATGGGTATGTTTCCCTACTATATGTACAGACAGAAAAATATGGTGGGTAATTTTGAAAACGTAGGCTATTGCAAGGAAAACTGTCAATGTATTTACAATGTGGCTATTATGGAAGAAAAGCAGAGCATACTTGCCTTAGGTGCAGGAGGCTCAACTAAAATAGTTGACAATGAAACAAACAAAATAGAACGAGTATTTAATGTTAAAAGCGTAGATGATTACATAACGCGAATCGATGAAATGCTTGAGAGAAAAAGGAGTTATATTTATGGCTAAGGATAAGGTGAAACCAAGGATACTGACGGGCTTTATGGAGCTTCTGCCGGAGGATCAGATTTTATTTAACAAAATATATGACACTATAAGGGAGGTTTATGAAAGTTTTGGGTTCCTGCCTCTTGATACGCCTGTAATTGAACTTTCCGAGGTGCTTCTTGCCAAGGCGGGAGGAGAAACGGAAAAACAGATATACAGATTCAGCAAGGGCGATAACGATCTTGCATTGAGATTTGACCTTACGGTACCTCTTGCAAGATATGTTGCACAACATTCGGGACAGCTTACATTCCCTTTTAAGAGATACCAAATGAGCAAGGTATACAGAGGGGAAAGACCTCAGAAGGGCAGATTCAGAGAGTTTTATCAATGTGATATAGATATTATCGGAAACGGCGAGCTTGACATAGCTTATGATGCTGAAATGCCTGCCGTAATTTACAATGTGTTCAGAAAACTTAATTTCGGCAAGTTTACAATAAGATTAAACAACAGAAAGGTTTTAAACGGATTTTTTGAAAGTCTTGGACTTGAAAATAAGGTTGCCGATATATTGAGAACCATTGATAAACTTGATAAAATAGGAAAAGAAAACGTAATTGAAGAGCTTGAAAAACTTGAAGTAGGCAAAAAAGAAATTGAAAACATTATAGAGTTTATTTCAATAGAGGGAAGCACATATGAAAAAATCAATGCTTTGAGAAAACTTAACATTGAAAATGAAAAATTCAATGAGGGTGTTGATGAGCTTGAAAAAGTAAGTAATTATATGAGGGCTTTCGATATTGACGATGATTATTTTGAAATAGACTTAACTATAGCAAGAGGTCTTGATTATTATACGGGAACAGTGTATGAAACCGTACTTGATGATTACAGAAGTCTTGGAAGCGTTTGTTCGGGAGGAAGATATGATAACCTTGCGGAATATTATACAAATTCCAAGCTGCCGGGAATCGGTATATCAATAGGGCTTACACGATTGTTTTCACAGCTTAAGGACGCAGGCATAATAAAGGCTGAAAGATCAAGCCTTGCCGATTGTCTTGTTGTGCCTATGGGAATTGATATGTCATATACTCTTAAGGCGGCAAAAGCTGTAAGGGACGCAGGGTTTGTGACAGATGTATATTATGCGGACAAGGGTATGAAGCATAAAATGAAGTATGCGGACAAGCTGGGTATTCCTTTTGTTGCCGTATTGGGTGAAGATGAAGTAAAGACAAATACTGCGGCACTTAAAAATATGGCTACAGGTAAACAGATAAGTGTAAGTATTGAAGATATTGGAAATGAAATAAAAAAACAGATGGGAGAGTAAAAAAATGGCTGAATTGCTGAATGGCTTGAAAAGAAGTTGTTATTGCTGCGAAGTAAGTGAAGAAATGGTTGGTAAAAGTGTAACTCTAATGGGGTGGGTAAGCCGCAAGAGAGAGTTTGGACACTTTTCTTTTCTGCTTTTAAGAGATAGGACAGGTATAATTCAGGCGGTTGTAGATAAAGATAACAGTAGTGAAGATGTTATAAGCAAAGAAAGTGAAATAAGAAGCGAGTATGTTGTTGCTGTAACGGGAACGGTCCAGGCAAGAACCGAAGAAAATATTAATCCCAATATGAAAACAGGTAAAATTGAAGTTAATGTTGAAAGTCTTAAAATTTTATCAGAATCAGATACTCCTCCTTTCCAAATCGAGGACAATGTAAATGTAAGCACTGAATTAAGACTTAAATACAGATACCTTGACTTAAGACGTCCTTCTGTTGCCGAAAATATTATATTAAGACACAAGCTTTGTCAAATCGTAAGGACATTTTTAAGTGAAGAGGGCTTTATTGAAATTGAAACACCTATGCTTGGCAAGTCAACTCCCGAAGGTGCAAGAGATTATATTGTGCCTTCAAGAGTACACCCGGGCACTTTTTACGGACTTCCTCAAAGCCCCCAGCTTTTTAAGCAGCTTTTAATGGTATCTGGATTTGATAAATATTTTCAGATAGCAAAGTGTTTCAGAGATGAGGACCTCAGAGCTGACAGACAGCCCGAATTTACTCAGATAGATATGGAGCTTTCTTTTGTTGAAGAAGAAGATGTAATGAGCGTTAATGAAAGGCTTATTAAAAAAGTGTTTAAGGAATTAAAGGGCATTGAGCTTGAAACTCCGTTTTTAAGAATGCCTTATTGTGAGGCTATGGAAAGATTCGGTTCCGACAAGCCCGATATAAGATTCGGTATGGAATTAAAGAATGTTACGGATATTGTAAACGGCTCCGACTTTGGCGTTTTCCAAAATGCCATTGACGCAGGAGGTTCCGTAAGAGGTATTAATGCAGAGGGCTGCGGTCACTTCCCAAGAAAGAAAATAGATTCTCTTGTAGACGTTGCCAAAACCTATGGAGCAAAGGGCCTTGCTTGGATAATATGCAATGAGGACGGAACTTATAAGACAACAATTTCAAAATTCTTTAGTGAAGAAAAGATAAAAGAGATAGCTTGCAGGTTTGATGCAAAGCCCGGAGATCTGATACTCTTATGTGCCGATAAGAACAAGGTCGTCTTTGACGCTCTCGGTGCTTTAAGACTTGAAGTGGCTAAGCGTCTTGAAATACTTGATAACAGTGAATACAAGTTCCTTTGGGTAACTGAGTTCCCTCTTCTTGAATACAGTGAGGAAGAGGAAAGATATGTGGCTGTTCACCATCCCTTTACAGCACCTATGGACGAGGACATTAAGTATGTTGAAAGCGACCCCGGTAAGGTGAGAGCTAAGGCATATGATATGGTTCTTAACGGCTGTGAGCTTGGAGGAGGCTCCATAAGAATACATTCACAGGAAATTCAGAATATGATGTTTAAGCTTCTGGGATTCACTAAGGAGGACGCACAGGAAAGATTCGGTTTTCTTCTTGATGCCTTTAAGTTTGGTGCACCGCCTCACGGAGGACTTGCTTTCGGTCTTGACAGAATGGTTATGCTTTTAAATAATACGGAAAGCATAAGAGATGTAATTGCATTTCCAAAGGTTAAGGATGCAAGCTGTCTTCTTACAAATGCACCGGATAAGGTTGATCAAATACAGTTAGATGAGTTAGGCATTAAAATTGAAGAACCCACAGAGGAATAACAGAGGTGAATTGTATGTTGGATTTTAAGGCTGAACTTAATAAATTTAAACCATTGCCCGAAAACAAGGATGTGCCGAGAGCAGTGGATATTAACAGCATTGAGGACATTATGGATGTTCTGCGTGAAATGAAAAAAACTATGTAAGGAGTGATTTTATGCTTTATACAGGCTCTTTACAAAAAAAGATAACCGATTTATCAAACAGAAGTTATAACAAGGCTCTGGAATGTTGTTATGAGGACAGAATAACAGAGGCTGTTATGGAATTAAAGGCAAGCCTTGAATTTGACAAAAAAAATATTGATGCAAGGAATCTTTTGGGACTGTGCTATTTCAGACTGGGAAGAGCCGCTGACGCTCTTATACAGTGGACTATCAGTTATAAACTTAAAAGAACCGATAATATGGCGGTAGATTACATTGCCGAGCTTGAAAGCTCAAGAGAGTCTGCGGCAATGTATGAGGCCATAGAGCAATATAATGAGGCTTTGTCTTATGCCAATCAGGGTAATACGG